>DATNEC010000140.1:0-5580 GCA_035606815.1 Pirellulales bacterium | reverse complement strand
ATCAACACCGACCGCGGCGGCGAGTGCTGCCGCTAGTCAGAACCGAAGCGTTGCCGCGCCGTCCTAACCGGTTGACGGGCGGTCCGGGCCGTCGTATCTTTGATTAGTCGCTTTTTCCCTCCCTTTCCGCCCGATCCGATGACGACGTATCCTTTGATCGCGAACCGAGGCCGCCTCCCGGTCGAACGACTCGACGCCGGAGGTATTGCGATCGGTTCGATTCTCGGGATTGTCGTGATTATTCAGGAGGCGCGGCCTTAAGGGCATTGAGCGGCACAACCGATCAACCACCAGCCCTGCGGCCGAACCATCGGCCCGGGGCTTTTTTATTTTATTTCCCTTCGCACCGGCTCCAACTTGCCAAAAGCGTCCGAGGACTCCATGCGTCGCATCGAGATTTACGACACCACGCTACGTGACGGCAGCCAGGGAGAAGGCGTCAGCTTTTCGCTTCAAGACAAGCTGCTCGTCGCCCAACGGCTGGCGAGTTTGGGATTCGACTACATCGAAGGCGGTTATCCGCTGTCGAACGACAAGGACGCCCAGTTTTTCCAGCGCATTGGGGAGTTGGGTCTGCCGGCAGGCTGTATTTGCGCCTTCGGCATGACGCGCCGCAAGGGAATCTCGGCGGCCCACGATCCAGGCATGAAGGCCCTGCTCGACTCCGCCGCGCCGGTCATCACGCTGGTCGGTAAAACTTCCGACTTCCACGTCACGGAAGTGCTCCGCGTCGAGCTCGACGAAAACCTGGAGATGATCGCCGACAGCGTCCGCTTCTTGCACAAGGCCGGTCGGAAAGTGATCTACGACGCCGAACATTTCTTCGACGGCTGGAACGCCAATCCCCGCTACGCGCTGAAAACGATCCAGACCGCCGCCGAAGCGGGCGCCGCGCTGGTCGTGCTCTGCGACACCAACGGCGGCAGTCTGCCCGAGGAAGTCGCCGAGTTCACGCGGCAGGCGATCGCCGGGCTGCCGGTGTCCGTCGGCATCCATTGCCACAACGACTGCGAGTTGGCGGTGGCCAATTCGCTGGCGGCCGTCGATGCCGGCGCCGTGCAGGTGCAAGGCACGATCAACGGCCTCGGCGAGCGCTGCGGCAACACCGACCTCGTCTCGGTGATCGCCAACTTGGCCCTTAAAAAGCAGGGTTACGAAGTGCTGCGGCCCGAAAGCCTCGCGCATCTGACCGAACTTTCGCGATACGTCTACGAACTGGCCAACATGAACTTTCGCTCGAACCAGCCGTTCGTCGGCGCCAGCGCCTTCGCCCACAAGGGAGGCATGCACGTGCATGCGGTCAGCCGCGTGGCTTCGAGTTATGAACACATGGCGCCCGAACGGGTCGGCAACGAGCGGCGGATCCTGGTCAGCGAGTTGTCGGGCCGCTCGAACATCGTGGCCCTGACCGCCAAGCACAATTTGCAGCACGATCGCGAACTGATGGACAAAATCCTGGCCCGCGTCGTGACCTTGGAAAACCAGGGCTACCAGTTCGAGGCGGCCGAAGGCTCGTTCGATCTGCTGGTCAAGAAATCGGCCGGGCTGTTCACGCCGCATTTCGAACTACTGAACTTCCACGTCAACGTCGAGGCCGATCGCGAAGGAGCAGCCACGACCGAAGCCACGGTCAAGGTGCGCATTGGCGACGAAGTGCGGCACGAGGTCGCCGAGGGGGACGGCCCGGTCAACGCGCTCGACGCCGCTTTGCGCAAGGCCCTGGCCGGGGCCTTCCCGAACTTGGCAGACATGCACCTGGTCGACTATAAAGTTCGCGTCATCAACTCCGAGGCCGCCACGGCCGCCGGCGTCCGCGTGGTGATCGAAAGCCGCGACGAGCACGACGTCTGGGGCACGGTCGGCGTTAGCGAGAACATCATCGAAGCCAGTTGGCTGGCGCTGGTCGATAGCGTGGAGTACAAACTCTGCAAGGATGAAAGCTGACACGTTTCCAAGTTTCGGGTTCCAGATTCCAGCCGCGGCGTCTACCTGCAACCGCGGCGCGTTCAGTGATTGACGCGGAGAGTTGGAATCTGAAACCTGGAATCTGAAACCTGGAACCCGAAACCCATGAACGATCTCCCCAAACAATACCAGCACGCCGAGCCCGAACAGCGCTTGTTTCGCTTTTGGGAAGAGCGCGGCTATTTCCATAGCGAGCCGGACCCGAAGCGCAAGCCGTACACGATCGTCATTCCGCCGCCCAACGTCACCGGCGCCTTGCACCTGGGCCACGCGCTGAACAACTCGCTGCAAGACATCCTGATTCGCTTCAAGCGAATGCAAGGCTTCAACGCTCTATGGATGCCGGGCACGGACCATGCGGGCATCGCCACGCAGGCGGTCGTCGAGCGGCGGCTGTTGCAAGAAGAGAAGAAAAGCCGCCACGATTTGGGCCGCGAGAAATTGGTCGAGCGCATCTGGCAGTGGAAGAATGACTATGAGCAGCGGATTCTCGGCCAACTCAAACGGATGGGCTGCTCCTGCGATTGGCAGCGTACGCGATTCACGCTCGACGACGTTTGCGCCCGCGCCGTCCGCCATACGTTCTTCAAGCTGTTTCAGGAAAAGTTCATCTACCGCGGCAAGCGGCTGGTGAATTGGGACACCTATTTGCAAACGGCCGTCAGCGACGACGAGGTCTACCACGAGCAGGTCAAAGGGCACTTCTGGCACATGAAGTATCCGGTGATCGATCCTCGGCCAGGCGAGCCGACGCACGTGACGATCGCCACCACGCGGCCCGAGACGATGCTCGGCGATACGGCGGTGGCGGTGCATCCCGATCCGGCCAAAGCGCTCGATCGGGCGGAAGCCGAGCTGCGGCAAAAGCTGGCCGCGGCCGGGGACAAGGAACGGCCCGAGCTCGAATCGCAGTTCGGCGCCTTGGCCGAGCGACGGAAGACCGTGCTGCCGACGCTCGTGAAATTGCGCAATATGGCCTTGGCCGGTCGCAGGCTTTTGCTGCCGCTCGTGGACCGCGAGATTCCGCTGGTGGCCGACGAATGGGCCAAGCCCGAGCTAGGCAGCGGCTGCGTCAAGATCACGCCGGCCCACGATCCGAACGACTACGAAGTCGGCAAGCGTCAAGACCTGCCGATGGTCAACATCCTTAATCCCGATGGCACGCTGAACGTCGCCGCAGGCGCGTATCAAGGCCAGCCCATGCTCAAGGCCCGCGAGCGCGTCGTGGCCGAGATGGACGCCCTGGGGTTGCTCGTCGAAGTCGAGGACCGCGAGATCGACCTGGCCCATTCCGATCGCTCGAAGACCCCGATCGAACCCTATCTGGCCGACCAATGGTTCGTGAAAATGGACCAACTGGCGCAGTCGGCGATGGATGCCGTGAGCGACGGCCGCGTCAAGATCTTTCCGCCGCGCTATGTGCAAGGCTATTTGGATTGGCTGGGCGAAAAGCGCGATTGGCCGGTCAGCCGGCAGTTGTGGTGGGGACATCAGATTCCGATCTGGTACGCGCCGACCGCGACGGAAGCCGATCTTCAAAAGGCCTTCGCCGGCCGCGACGACGTCGTCTGGCGGCGCGATGAAGAGCAGGACCAATGGCTGATCTGCGCTCGGGAACAAGACTTGGCCGAAGACTCCGTCCCCGGTCATAAGCTCGCGCGCGAGCAGGACGTGCTCGACACCTGGTTCAGTTCCGCCCTCTGGCCTCATTCGACGCTCGGCTGGCCCGAGCAAACGCCGGAGTTGAAGTACTACTATCCGACCAGCGCGCTGGTCACCAGCCGCGACATCATCACGCTGTGGGTCGCGCGGATGGTTCTGGCCGGCCTGCACAACGTCGGCGAAGTGCCGTTCCGCGAAGTCTTTATCCATCCGAAGATTTTGGACGGCTACGGCGAGGGGATGTCGAAATCGAAGGGCAACGGCGTCGACCCGATCGACGTGATGGAAAAGTTCGGCGCCGACGCCTTGCGGTTCGGCCTGGCGCACCTGACGACCGAAACGCAGGACGTGCGGATGCCGGTCGAGTTCGAATGCCCGCACTGCCATAAGCTGGTCGAGCAGACGAAGAAGAACCGCGTGCTGCCGCGCGTGAAGTGTACGCAGTGCGGCGGCGAATTCTCGACCCAGTGGGCCGACAAACCGGAAGACAAGGCCCTACCGCGCGGCGCGGTGGTCAGCGAGCGGTTCGAGCTGGCCCGCAATTTTTGCAACAAGTTGTGGAACGCGGCCCGGTTCGCCTTGCTGAATCTCGAAGGCTATGCGCCGGCGGCGGTGGCCGACGCGGAGTTGTCGGTCGAAGACCGTTGGATTCTCAGTCGGCTGACGACGGTGACGGACGAAACGACGAAGGCGCTGGAAAGTTATCGCTTCGCCGATGCGATGCGGCAGCTTTACGAGTTCGCCTGGGACGAATTCTGCAGTTTTTACGTCGAGATGGTCAAAAGCCGGCTGCAAGCGCCGCAAGAGCGCGGCGTGGCGCAGCGCGTGCTGGCCCATGTGCTCGATGCCATCTTGCGGCTGTTGCACCCGGCGGCGCCGTTCATCACCGAAGAGATTTGGCAGTTGCTTGCCGGCGCGGCGCCCGAGCGCGGCTTGACGGCGCCGGCGGCGGCGGCCGAAAGCGTGATGATCGCCGACTGGCCGAAGGCCGAGCCGCGGCGGCACGATGCCGAGATCGAACTTCGCTTCGCTCGCTTTCAAGAAGTGCTGCGGGGCTTGCGCGAAATTCGCAGCCGACAGAACATTCCGCCCAAGACGCCGATCCGGTTCTCGGCCCGCTGCGACGCGGCGACTGCCGATTTATTGCAGCCGATGGCGACCTATTTCGCCTCGATGGCGAATGCGCAGGGGACCGTCTGGGGACCGCAGGCCGCGCCACCCGCCACCCACGCCCAGATCAATCTCAAAGATCTGGAGCTGTTCGTCGACTTGGAGGGGCTGATCGATCTCGACGCCGAAATGGCGCGGTTGGAAAAGGAGCGGGGTCGCCTGCAGGGGTTGATCGCCGGCAAGGAAAAGAAGCTGTCGAACGCCGATTTCCTGGCCCGTGCGCCGGCCGACGTGGTGGAGAAAGAGCGCGCGGCGCTCGATGACGTTCGCTCTCAATTGGCTTCGATCGAGCAATCGCTGACCGAATTCCGTAGGCGGAAACGTTAGCTTCAAGCGAGCGCCGTCCGGCGGCAAAGGCTCTTTTTGCCCCGCCTCTAGCCGCTCGCCATGCGGGCCACCTATAATCGACTTCTACGGGGACTCGCGTCCTCGGCACGAGTTGGCTGCAAGTTCGTTCGAGGGTCGATTTATGCCCGTGCAGATGGAGTTGTCGCGGATCATCATTAGCGAGATCAACGATCAGCAGGTGATCTATTTGAGGGAGGTGGATGGCGACCGTTCCTTCCCGATCCTGATCGGCCTCTTCGAAGCGCACAGCATCGATCGTCGCGTGAAGGGGCAACACTCGCCGCGACCGCTGACCCACGATTTGTTGGTCAGCGTCGCCGACAACCTGGGCGGAGAATTTCAGAGCGTCGTGATCAGCGAACTCAAAGAACACACCTACTACGCGCGGCTGCGAATCAAGCACGATGGCGAGTTGATCGAGATCGACGCCCGCCC
>DATNEC010000083.1:0-13671 GCA_035606815.1 Pirellulales bacterium | reverse complement strand
CTCCGGCGGCGGAGCTAAGCCAGCAATTCCGCCTGACCGTGCTGCTGCCGGCATACAACGAAGAATTGGCTATTCAGCGCGTGCTCGGCGAGATCGTCGAGGCCCTGGCCGACGAAACGGCCTACGAAATTCTCGTCGTCGACGATGCCTCGACCGATCGCACCGCCGAATTGGCCGAGCGATTCGCGGCCGAATGCTGGCACTGTCCGGTGCGCGTGATTCGCTCGCCGCTGAATCGGGGCGCCGGGGCGGCGCGAAAAATCGGCGTGCGCGCGGCGCGCGGCGAGATCGTGGTCATGCTCGATGCCGATGGCACCTACCCCGCTGCGGCGATCCGCGAGCTGCTGCGATACTTCCCAGCCTACGACCAGGTGAACGGGGCCCGCACCAGCGAGCAAGGCACGCTGCCTTGGCTGCGCCGGCCGGCGAAATGGTTCATCCGCAAGCTGGCTTGCTATCTGACCGGGCACAAAATCCCCGACTTGAACACCGGGCTGAAAGCCTTTCGGCGCGAGGCGATGCTGTCTTGGCTGTGGGTCGTGCCCGACGGCTTTAGCTGCGTGACCACGATGACGCTGGCCTTTCTGACGAACGGCTACGCGGTGAAATACGTCCCGACGGAATATCGCCCGCGGATTGGCAAGAGCAAATTCCACCCGGTCAAAGACACGCTGGCTTATCTCAGCACCGTGCTGCGGATCGTGCTCTATTTCAGGCCCTTGAAAGTCTTTCTGCCGCTCGCCGGGCTGTTGATCGCCGCCGGCATGTTGAAAAGCGTCTGGAGTTGGACGGCCACCGGCAGCATGCAGGAATCGGACATCGTGGTGATGGTCGCCGGATTCATGACCTGCATGCTCGGGCTGCTGGCCGAAGTCATCGTCGCCCATCATCGGCGGTAGTGCCATGCCAGAGCAAGGCTTGTCGGCGCCCGCCGCGTCCGTTGACTCGCGAAGTGAGACCCAACCTCGCAATCCGGCCCTCCGCCGGCGGTATCTGACGGCCGCGTTGGCATGGATTCCCCGCTTGCTGGGCGCGATCGACCGCAATCCATATCGGCCGACTTACGGTTGCTTCGACCGCGAGTTTTGGCACTATCGCACCAGCAGTTTTCCGAGCGAGATGCACCAAGAAGGCGTGTTGCCGCTGGCGCTCGTCTACGCGCACGACTTGCCGGGCAACCGTTGGCGCCGCTGTCCGCGGGTGCGCGAGTTGGCGATCGCGGCGCTGAAGTTTTCGGCCCGCAGCGCGCATGCCGACGGCTCGTGCGATGACTACTATCCCTTCGAGCGAGCGCTCGGCGCCGCCGTGTTTTCGCTGCAAGCCGCGGCGCGGGCCTACGAGTTGCTCGAACTTGACGAGCCGGCGCTGCTCGCGTCGCTTGAGCGGCGAGCACGATGGATCATCGATCACGACGAATCGGGCCGGCTGGCCAACCATCAGGCGCTCGCCGCTTTGGGCCTGGCCCGCCTCGCGAAAATCACGGGACAAAACATCTATCGCGACGCCGCCCGGCGCCGCGTGCATCGCGTGCTCGATTGGCAATCGAGCGAGGGCTGGTTCGAAGAGTACGGTGGCGCCGATCCGGGCTACCAGACCGTCACGATCGACTGCCTCGCCAAACTCCGCCGGCTTTGGAACGACGCCTCGCTCGACGGGCCGCTGCGCCGCGCCGTCGAGTTCGCCGGCCACTTCTTGCACCCCGACGACAGCTATGGCGGCGAGTACGGCAGCCGCGGCACGTATCATTTCTATCCGCACGGTTTTGAATTGCTGACGGCCGAAAATGCCCAGGCGGCGCGGCTGGCCGATGGTTTTTTGCGCAGTCTCGCCGCGGGAACGAACGCTTATTTCGACGACGACCGGATGTACGTCCATCGCTTGGGAAACCTGATCGAAGCTTATCTCGATTGGGCGCCCGCCATGCCGGCCGAAACGCCGCAGCCGCGCGAAACGATCTGCATCCGCCTGCCGGATGCCGGGCTGTTCGTCCGGCGCGACTCTGAAACCCAGACTGTGATTTCCGCCGCTCGCGGCGGCGTCTTCAAGCATTTCGCCCCAAATGCCCCGCCGGTCACCGACGCCGGGCTGATCGTGCAAATGGCCGATGGCATCGCCGTCTCGCAAAGCCATGACCGCACTCGATCGATGGAATCGTTGCCTTCGGCGACGGGCGAGGACGACGACGACACGACCGTCGTGTCCGTCAGCGGGCCGCTGCACTGGGTCCGTTTCGAAACGGCCACCCCGCTCAAGCAAGCCGTGCTGCAAGTCGGCATGGCGACCGTCGGCCGCTTTTGCCGCACGCTGGTTCGGCGGCTGCTGCAGCGCCGCTTGATCACCGGGCGCCGCGAAAGCCCGATCCGGTTGACCCGCAGCTTCGAATTCTTGCCCGGCAAACTGCGCGTGGTCGATCGCATCGAATTGCTCGACCGCAAACTGCAAGTCGAACGGATGAGCTTCGCCGGCGATCTGCAAGCCGCTTACGTCGCCGCCGCCGACGTGTATCAAGACTCCGTGCTGCAATCTTGGACCGACTTGCAAGCGCACGTCGCCGAGTTGAACGAGCGCCGCTCGGTGACGATCGTGAGGGAACTGTGACGCCCGCCCGCAAAACGCTGTTGAAGCGGCTGATCAAGATCGGCGTCGCCGGCGGCTTGCTGGCCGCACTTTATGCGGCCGCCGATTGGCGCAGCGTCGGCCGCGTACTGGCTTCGCTCGATGTCGGATATCTCGTCGCCGGGTTGCTGTTGTTCGTACCGCAAACGCTCGTCTCGGCCGTGCGCTGGCGGCGGCTCGTGGCGCCGCTGGCCGCCATTTCGCTCGGCGAAGCGGTGCGGCAGACGCTGGCCGCTTCGGCCTTGAATCTGATTGTCCCCTCGAAGCTGGGCGATCTCTCGAAGGCGGCCATGCTGCCGCTGGCCGGCCCCGGCGACCGCGCCCGCGCCGGCGGACTCGCGCTCTTGGAGAAAGGCGCCGACGTGGCGGCTTTGGCGCTGCTCTGGTTCAGCGGCTGGCTGGCCGTCAGCGGGCTGACGCTGTGCGGCTTGCTGCTGGCGATCGCCGCAGCGGCAAGTTGGACCCGGCTGCGATCGTCTTCCGGCTGCTCGTTGGCGGCTTGCTCGCTCGCGCTGTGGACGCTGCACCTGCTGCAGATCGATTGCTTTTTGAAAGCGGCCGGCGTCTTCGCGTCTTGGTCCGAGGCTGCGTCGCGCATTCCGGCGGCGATCTTCGCCGGGTTGCTGCCGATTTCATTTTGCGGCATCGGCACGCGCGATTCGGCCCTGATCTGGCTCTTCTCGGACGTGGCGCCGGCCTCGGTGATGGCGGCCGTCGGCGCCTTGACGGCGCTCAGGTATCTTGTCCCCGGCGCGGCCGGCATTCCCTTCGTGCTGGCCGGCGGCCGAGCGCCGAGCAAGCCGCTCGCGGAACGTGCTCGGTCGACGAGAGAGAAACGCTCCCTCGCGTGGTTCGTTAAAACTTAGAGATATCGCTTGGGAATCTCCGCCCCCGCCACGTAATTCAGCTTGGCGAGCTTGCACATCTGGTAAACGTGGATGCGGAAGTCGGGGCAAGTGCTCACCAGGCAGTAGGCGTCGGTCGGCGAATAGCCGTAGTCGGCGATCAGCCAATCCATCAGGTTGATGGTGGCCGTTTCGACGGCGACTTCCAGAGGACGAAAGGCGTAGACCGAGACGATCGAGTCGGGCTTTTCGATCCGCATCCACGGCGCCCGCTTGCCTTTGATCAGATCGAGCTTCAACCGCACCATCGATTTCGTCTCGGCCGCCGTGCCGGTGAATTCGGTGTCGCCCTGGCTGGCATGCACGTCGCCGAGATAGAACAACGCTCCGGGGTGAAACACCGGCAGCAGGATGCGGTTGCCGGGCGCTACGTCGCGAATGTCGAGATTGCCGCCCCATTCGCCCTGGCCGTCGAGACTGGTCGTCACTTCGCGGTCGGGCGCCACGCCCAGCGTGCCGATGAACGGCGTGATCGGCCAGCTCAGGCGATCGCTGAAATGCAGCGTGCCGTCGCGCGTCGTGCCGCTCGGGCCGGGCGTGTGCTTGAAGATCTTGGTCGTGTACTCGCTCGACAATTCGGGCCAGCGCGTCGATTCGCCCAGCGGCCCGCGACGCGGCCCCACGGCCGTCCACGAATAGTCGTCGACCGTAATGTCTTCGATCGAAACGACGAGCGTGTCGCCGCGCTCGGCCCCGGCGACGTAGACCGGGCCGCCGATTGGGTTGGCCAGCGCCGGCGAACGGTCGAAGCCCGGCCGGCGGCCGGGAATGGCCTTGTCCTCGGGGGTTTTGAAGAATCCGGTGCTGGCGTCGTAGGTCTCGATCTCGAAGCTTTCGCCACACTCGACGCGCAGCAGAGGTTCATCGCGCCAATCGAAGGCGTATTTGCGGGCTTGCTCTCGTTCGATTCGCTTCACGGTGGCTCCTCGCGGGTTATAAGGTCACAGGCGGTACAGGCGACAGGAAGATGCTAGCCTAAAGCGAACTGCGTGTCGTTATGTCGGGCGTCGTTTCGCGGTTACGATAGCGGGAGCGATGGTCAGCCAAGGCGGCCTCCGCTAAAATGTGTCTCCGTGGCGGACTATCTTCAATGCGGAAAATCATGAATCCAACGCCCAAAATCAGGGTCGGCGCGGTCAACTATCTGAATACCAAGCCGCTGATCTACGGTCTCGAACGGCTCGCGCCGAATGCCGAATTGGTGCTCGATCTACCGAGCCGGTTGGCCGACGGGCTGGCGCAAGGCCGGCTCGACGTGGCGTTGATTCCCTCGGTGGAGTTCTTTCAAGATCCGAACTACAAAATCGTCTCCGACGCCTGCATCGCTTGCCGCGGGCCGGTGCTTTCGGTGAAGCTGTTCTGCCGCACGCCGATCGAGCGCGTGCAGACGCTGGCCCTCGACGAAGGCTCGCGGACCAGCGTCGCACTGGTGCGGATCTTGCTCAAAGAACGGTTCGACATCGAACCGCAGCTCGAACCGCTGCCGATCGGCGCCTCGGCCTGCGACGCGATGACCGACGCCGTGCTGTTGATTGGCGACCGGGCGATGCGCTCGCCCGGCGGGCCTTATGCGGCCGTTTGGGATCTGGGCGACGAATGGTGTCGCTGGGCCGAACTGCCGTTCGTGTTCGCGATGTGGACCGCTCGGGCCGGCGTCGATCTGGGCGGCCTCGAAGAGGCGTTGTCGCAGGCCCGCGACTTGGGGCTGGCCCATTCGCGCGAGATCGCCGAGGTCGAAGCGGCGCCACTGGGACTTTCGCAGCCCGAGTGCGTGGCGTATTTGCGAGATAACCTGTACTTTCATCTAGGCCCGCGCGAACTGCGCGGGCTGGAACTGTTTTATCGCCTGTCCCAAGCCATGGGACTGGCGCCCGCGGGAGTGGAACTTGGTTGCTACGATTGCGAAAACGCTGGATAAGGCGGTCGCCGGCGAGCGGCTGTCGTCGGCCGAAGGGCTCGAACTGCTCGAATCGCGAGATTTGGTGGCGCTCGGCCGGGCGGCCAATGCGGTCACGCGCCGCCTGCATCCCGAGCGCTATCGCACCTACAACATCGACCGCAACATCAACTACACGAACGTCTGTTCGGCCGTTTGCGATTTCTGCGCGTTTTACCGGCGGCCCAAGGACGCGGAAGGCTACATCCTCGATCGCGCTGAATTGCTGCAAAAGATCCAGGAGACGGTCGATCTGGGCGGCGACCAGATTCTGATGCAAGGCGGCATGCACCCCGAGTTGAAGCTCGATTGGTACGAAGAGCTATTACACGACATCAAGGGCCGCTTTCCGCAAGTCAACGTCCACGGTTTCAGCCCGCCGGAGATTCATGCCTTTACCAAGGTCAACAAGCTCTCGCTGCGCAGCGTGCTGGAGCGGCTGAAGGCGGCGGGGCTGGGCAGCCTGCCGGGCGGCGGCGCCGAAATCCTGGTCGATCGCGTGCGCGCCGAGATCACGCGCGGCAAAGTGATGACCGACGACTGGCTGAACGTCTGCCGCACCTGGCACGAACTGGGCGGCCGTGGTTCTGCCACCATGATGTTCGCCCACGTCGAGACGTTGGCCGAACGGATCGAACACTTGGAGCGGTTGCGCCAGTTGCAAGACGAGACGGGCGGTTTTACCGCTTTTATCTGCTGGACGTTTCAACCGGAACATACGGCGCTCGCGCATCTGCCCAAGGCGGGCGCCGTCGATTATTTGAAGACGCAGGCCGTCAGCCGATTATACTTGGACAACATCCCGAACATTCAATCGAGTTGGGTGACCCAGGGCCTGAAGGTGGGCCAAATCGCGTTGCTCTACGGGGCCAATGACATGGGCAGCCTAATGATCGAGGAAAACGTCGTCGCTTCGGCGGGCACGGTCCACTACCTCTCGCTCCGGCAAATTCGAGACGCGATCAGCGAGCTAGGCTATGTCCCCCGACAGCGGAACGTGTTTTATGAATTGATCGACGCCGAGCCGGTCGCGTCGGCCTAGCGGCGCGGTAGGATGCGAGCCGTAAGCTAAACTCGGATAGAGCCTTTTGCCGACCGTCCGGCCGTGCCTTTTGAACCACAGAGTCACAGAGACACAGAGATGGTTGAAAGGCAGGGGATGAGCTCGGCGTCGAGGAATTTCGGCTGCCGATCCCTCCCAGTGTTCCTTTTTCATGTCTCTGTGCCTCTGTGTCTCTGTGGTTTCCTTCACCCCGCATCGGAATCGCGGCCAGTCTTCTACGTTCAAGTTCAGTAGCCCATCGGATAGCGTCTTCAATGATCCACGTCCAACAGCTCACCAAGCACTATGCCGACCTGCGGCGCGGCAAGTTGGTGGCGCTGGACGGGATCAGCTTCGACGCGCGACCGGGAGAGATTTACGGCCTGCTCGGTCCCAACGGGGCCGGCAAGACCACGGCGCTACGGATCATCAGCACGGTCTTGCGGCCCACAGGCGGCTCGGTGACGGTCGCCGGCGCCGACGTGCTCACGCAACCCTCGCAGGTGCGGCGGCAGATCGGCTTCATGTCGGCCAACACCGGCGTCTACGATCGCATGACCGCCTGGGAAATCGTCGAGTATTTCGGCCGCCTGCACGGCCTGGACGACGAGACGCTCAAGGGGCGGATGGAGCACCTCTTCCAACGCTTGCAAATGAACGAGATTCGCGATCTTTTAGGCGCCAAGATGTCGACCGGCATGAAGCAAAAGGTCTCGATCGCACGGGCCTTGGTCCACGATCCTCCGGTGCTGATCTTCGACGAAGCCACCTCCGGCCTCGACGTGCTCGTCGCCCGGGCCTTGCTCAAAACGGTGGCCGAGCTGCGCGAGCAGGGCAAGTGCGTGCTGTTCTCGACGCACATCATGCGCGAAGCCGAAAAACTTTGCGATCGGCTGGCGATCGTCCATCGCGGGCGGATTCTGGCCGAGGGCGGCCTTGACGAGTTGCGAGATCGCCACGACCAACGCGATTTGGAGGAGCTGTTTTTCCAGCTCATTTCGCAACACGACGAGCGCGAGCAAGCTCTGACGGCCGCGGCGACAGGTGACGAGCGATGACTTGGACCAACGTCAAGCTGGTGCTGCACCGCGAAGTGCGCGATCAACTCCGCGATCGCCGCACGCTGTTCATGATCGCCGTGCTGCCGCTGCTGCTTTATCCCTTGCTGGGCATGAGCATGTTCCAGGTTTTGCAGTTCGTCAGCGAACACGCCACGCGGGTGCAGGTGATCGGGGCCGAGCGGTTGCCCGAGTCTCCGAAACTTATCGAGGACCACCAGTTTGCGGCCTCGTTGTTTAGCGAGCCGAGCAAGGCGAAATTGCTCGAAGTAACGTTGGTCCAGGCCGAGGACGACGCGGAGAGTTCTTCCGCTCGCACGAAATCCGGCGCGGTTGCGGAACAGGCCCGGCATTTGGTCGAGCAAGGCGAATGCGAAACCGTCGTTTACTTTCCGCCCGACTTCGCCGAACGGTTGAAGGCCTTTCGTGACAGCCTCGCCGATCGCGAACATGAGTCGCCCGGCGCCAAAGAACTGGCTGTTCCCAGTCCCGAAATTTATTTCAATACCGCCAAGGAAAAGTCGCAGATCACGCACGGCCGCGTCTCGTTGGTGCTCGACCGCTGGCGCGAGGCGATCGGACGGCAGAACCTGGCGACAAGTCACCTGCCGGAGTCGACCGCCAAGCCGTTCAAGGTGGCCGAGCACGACGTCGCCGAAGAGGGCGGGCATCGCGACGCCGCGGTTTGGTCGAAGCTGCTGCCCTTTCTGCTGCTGATTTGGGCGCTGACCGGCGCCTTTTACCCGGCTATCGACCTCTGCGCCGGCGAGAAAGAGCGCGGCACGCTCGAAACGCTGCTCAGCAGCCCGGCGGAGCGCAGCGAAATCGTGTGGGGCAAGCTGCTGACGGTGATGGCGTTCAGCATGGCCTCGGCGGTGCTGAATCTGATCAGCATGGGCGTCACCGGTTCGTTCGTGGTCGGCATGTTGTCGAAGCAGATCGGCCCGCCGCCGATGCTGACCCCGCTGTGGCTGTTGATCGCGCTCGTGCCGATGTCGGCGCTGTTCAGCGCGCTGTGCCTGGCGCTGGCGGCGTTCGCCAAAAGCAGCAAGGAGGGCCAATACTACCTGATGCCCTTGATGCTGGTCACCATGCCGCTGGTGATTCTGCCGATGGCGCCGGGCGTCGAGTTGACGCTGGGCAACAGCCTGATCCCGGTGACGGGCGTGGTGCTGCTGTTGCGGGCGATGCTCGAAGGTAATTACTGGCACGCGCTGCCGTTCGTGGCGCCGGTGGCGGGAGTCACGTTGGCTTGCTGCTTGTGGGCGATTCGCTGGGCGATCGACCAGTTCAATTCCGAGAGCGTGCTGTTTCGCGAGAGCGAACGGCTCGACATGGGCTTGTGGCTGCGGCATTTGCTGCGCGACCGCGGCGACACGCCCAGCCCGGCGATGGCGTTGTTTTGCGGCGTGTTGATTCTGTTGGTCCAGTTCTTCATGAACTTCGCCCTCCATTCTTCGATGCCGCAGGCCGAGAGTTTCCACGATCTGCTGATGCTGGTCATGATTTCGCAATTGGTCGTGGTCTTGACGCCCGCGTTGCTGATGACCGTGATGTTGACGCGTTCGCCGCGGCAAACGCTGTTGCTGCGGCGGCCGCCGCTGTTGAGCTTGCCCGCCGCGGCGCTCTTGGCCGTGTGCCTGCATCCGGTGGTCGCGCGCTTCGGCGAGCTGGTGCAATATCTCTACCCCGTTCGCGGCGAAGTCTCCGAGCATTTGAGCCAACTGTTGTCGCAAGCGCCTTCGGTTTGGCACTTGCTGTTGTTGCTGGCGGTGGCGCCCGCCGTGTGCGAAGAGTTCGCCTTCCGCGGCTTCATGCTCTCGGGGCTGCGCCACATCGGCCACAAGTGGTGGGCGATTGCGATCAGCAGCTTGTTCTTCGGCATTTTGCACGGCGTGTTGCAGCAATCGATCGTGGCGGCGACGGTGGGCCTGGTCATCGGCTATCTGGCGGTGCAAAGCGGCAGCCTGTTTCCCTGCATGTTGTTTCACCTCGTCCACAACTCGCTGACGGTGCTGCCCGCCGCTTTCAGCAGCCAAGAGTTCGAAGGCTTCAAAGAAGCGCTAGCCGAGTTGGCGAAGAGGGTGCTTCCCGCCGCTTCCAGTCCCGAAGAGTTGGTTCGCCATCCGTTTCCCGAGTGGTTCGTGCGGCAGACGGCCGAAGGCGGCTACGCCTTCGGCTGGCCGGCGGTCGTTCTGGGCGGGCTGCTGTCGATCGGCCTGCTGGCCTGGTTCCGCAGCTTGCCTTACGCTCGAACGGCCGAGGAAACGCTGCAAGACGCCTTGGAACATCAATCGGCGCCCGCCGCGGCGAACTGAGGCGCCGCGAACTGGGCCGCCGGAAATTGGGCCGATTGCTTGCCTGACGGCGAGAGGGAGAGGTAAAACCATGTTGGGCGCTTTGTTATGAGGGGAGACCAGGTAGACGGCTTATGCTTCGCAAATTCGGCTGGCTGATTTTGTTTTTGCCCTTGGGGCTTGGTCTGTTGGCGGGCGAGCCTCTCGCGCGGGCCGCGGCGAAGGACCGCGCGGCGAAACGAAAGCTGCACAAGACGGCCAAGCCGCCCAAGTTCAGCCAAGAGGAGCTTGACGTCTTTTTCGCCGACGCCCGAGAGAAACTCGGTCCTGGCCAGCCGGGCGGTCAGATCGCCGCGGCGACGACCTCGTCCGGCGCTCCGGCCAACCCCGCCGAAGGCCAACCGGCCCAGGCCGCCGGCGGTTTCGCCTGGTCGAAACTGATTTCTCCGAACACGCTGGAAGACATGATCAAGGCGCAGGCCGCTCCGCTGGCCGAACAGACCAAGACGCCCAGCCAGTTCAACGGCGGCGGCAATCTGGTTTCGCGGACCCACTTCACGCTGCTGGCGTTGTTCTACAGCGTGATCGCCGACTACGACGGCGACGTGCGTTGGAAAAAAGATGCCCCCAGCTTGCGCTCGATGTTCGGCCGGGCCGCCGCCAACTGCAAGACGACCGGCGCCAACTCGTTCCGCGTCGCGCAGGGCCGCAGCAATGATCTGGCGGAACTGATCCGCGGCGGCAAGATCGACATTCCCAAGGACGAGGCCGACTTCAAGTGGGCTGAGGTGGTGAACCGCCCGCCGCTGATGGCCCGGATGGGCAAGGAAGGCTATAGCGCCAACCTGAAGACGTGGACCTCCGACAAGGGCGAATTCTCCAAGAACCGCGATGCGCTGCTCAAGGAAGCCCAATTGCTGGCGGCGATCGGCCACGCGATCCAAGATCCCAGCTACGAGTTCGCCGACGACGAAACCTACCTGGGTTTCGCCAAGGAAATCGAAGCCCAGGCCCAAGCCGTGGCCGAAGCGGTGAAGGCCGACGATTTGCAGCGGGCCCAAACTGCCGCCGCGCTGATCAACAAAGCCTGCAGCGCATGTCACGAAGGCTATCGCAGCGGCTGAGCCGCCTTCTTTCGTTCGCATCCAAAGTGGCTGATCCTTCGTCGCGGCCAGAACCGTGCGCCGAGCAGGTCGTCGTGCGAAGGCGGCCAAATCGTGCCGAAGATGGCGCTCGACGAGTGGCCGCCTTCGCTCGATCGCATCCAAAGCAACTGATCCTTCGGCCGCGGTAGAATCGTGCGCCAAGCAGGTTGTCGTGCGAAGGCGGCCAAATCGAGCTGAAGATTGCCGGTAAAAAGTGGCCGTCTTCGCCGGTCGCATCCAACAGCTCCTTCGTCGCGGGTCGGTCGTCGTGCGAAGATGGCCCATTCGGATCGAAGATGGCGCGCGACGAGTGGCTATCTTCGCTCGGTCGCATCCAAAGTGACTGATCCTTCATCGCCGGCAGAACCGTGCGCCATGCAGGTTGCCGTGCGAAGGCGGCCAAATCGAGCCGAAGATGGCGCGCGAAAAGTGGCTATCTTCACTCGTCAGCATACTTCGCCTGACTCGGCACAGTTACGGGGCGTTTTTTCGAGGCATCACCGGGCGATGAATGTCCGCGGGAGAACGATCGCTCCAAGAACCGGCTCCTGAATCACGACATCATTCATTGCCCGGCCATGCCTTGAAAAACGCACGCATCCATTACCTCTCATCTCCGCCGTAGGCCGTAGATTGACCAACTCAAGCCGCCGCCGTGCAAGTTAATTCAAGTCTGGCTTGGGGACCAATGGCACGTTTCTTGCACCGCTTGAATCGTTCGCACCGGAGCGATTCGATGTCCGTTTCCGACGCCCGACAAATCGTGGTTCCCGCCGAACGGCCGGCTCCCAAGCGAGAAAATCCCCGGCCGGCCAAGCCTTTCTACAAACGGCCGCTGCTGATGGCTGTTCTCGCAACGGGAGTGATCGTGGCCGTTGTCGGCGCGGTCGGCTGGTGGTTGCACGCCCGAAACTTCGAAAGCACCGACGACGCTTTCATCGACGGGCATATCGTGCGCATCGCTCCGAAGATCTCGGGCTATGTCAGTCGGCTCGACGTCGACGACAACCAACTGGTCCAGCAGGGCGATCTGCTGCTGGAACTCGATCCGCGCGACTACCAGGTGGCCTTGGAACAAGCGCAGGCGGCCGAAGCCTCGGCGCGCAGCCGGTTGCAGGAAGCCGAAGTGCAAATTGCGGCCTCCGAAGAGGCGAACAAAGCCGCCGAAGCCGAAGCGACCGCCGCCCAGGCAACCGCCGAAAATGCCCAGTCGGATCGCGAGCGAAACAGCAATCTCGTTCCCAAGGGCGCCGTGAGCCAAAAGGCGCTCGATGCGTCGATCGCCACCGCGCGCTCGACCGCCGCACAGATGGCGGCGGCCTCGGCCCGGGCGGCCTCCGCGGCCGAACAGGTGCGTCTGGCGAAATCCCAGGCGCTGACGGCGCAAGCGGCGCTGCGCCAGGCGCAGGCACAGGTGGAACAGGCCCGGCTCGATCTTTCGTACGCAAGTATCTCCGCGCCGGTCACGGGCCGGGTGACTCGCCGCAACGTCGAGCGCGGCGACTTCATCAAAGCCGGGCAGCCGTTGTTCGCGCTGGTCGATCCGCGCGTCTGGGTGACCGCCAACTTCAAAGAAACGCAATTGACCGAAATGCGCAAAGGACAGGCGGTCGAGGTCCGAGTAGACGCTTTTCCCGAGTTGAAACTGCGCGCGCATGTCGATAGCTTCCAACGCGGCAGCGGCGCCCGCTTCAGCGCGCTGCCGGCGGAAAACGCGACCGGCAACTATGTGAAGGTGGTGCAGCGCGTGCCGGTCAAGATCGTGTTCGACGAGCCTTTGCCCGAAGGCGCGATCCTGGGCCCCGGCATGTCCGTCGAACCGACCGTCAAGGTGCGGTGAGGCCATGAGTGCGGCGGAAACCGTTGGCGAGGGCGTTCACGATCGCGGCCTTCCGCTCTCGCTGGCCGGCCGCCATAATCCCTGGTCGATCGCGCTGATCGTCTCCATCGCGACGTTCATGGAAGTGCTCGATACGAGCATCGCCAACGTGGCGCTGCGCCACATCGCCGGCGGTTTGGCGGCCTCGGTCGACGAGTCCACCTGGGTGCTCACCAGCTACCTGGTCTCCAATGCGATCGTGTTGCCAATCAGCGGGTGGCTGGCGACCGTGATCGGCCGCAAAAGGTTTTACATGTCGTGCGTGGCCTTATTCACCGTCAGTTCGCTTCTGTGCGGACTCGCGCCCTCGCTGGGCTGGCTGATTTTTTGCCGCGTACTGCAAGGCATCGGCGGCGGCGGTCTCGCGCCCAGCGAACAATCGATCCTGGCCGACTCGTTCGCTCCCGAGAAGCGCGGCATGGCGTTTGCGCTGTATGGCGTGGCGGTCGTCGTCGCACCCGCCGTCGGTCCGACGCTCGGCGGATGGATTACCGACAACTATAGCTGGCACTGGATATTCTTCATCAACGTGCCGGTCGGGATCCTTTCGTTGTTGCTGAGCTACGTATTTTTGGTCGAGCCGCCGGCCGAAAAGCAAAACCGCGAGCGAATGCGTCGCGAAGGCTTTCGGGTGGACTACGCGGGCTTCGGCCTGGCGGCCGTCGGACTCGGCTGTCTGCAGGTCGTGCTCGACAAGGGCGAGCGCGAGGACTGGTTCGGATCGAACTTCATCGTCGGGTTCACGATCGTGTCGGTCGCGGCCCTGCTGCTGCTCGTGCTATGGGAGCTGACG
>DATNEC010000078.1:0-4877 GCA_035606815.1 Pirellulales bacterium | reverse complement strand
GCAGCCGAAGCCCCTGGCGCCCGCGAAGTGAACTCGACGGCGGCGCTTGCTTGTCAGGCGTCGGCCAGTGCGACGGGCGGCCGCTGCGATGATTTATATTTCCGCCGATTTATTTATATCGCCGCGCTGGCGCGCACTGCTTTGGCCGGCGCGGTGCGATATTTTCCGAGAAAAGCCGCGGTTTGCGCCGCGCGGAAGTAATGATCGCGCTATAAAAAGGGGGCGATTCATGCCTGATCCTTGCCCGTTTGGCGCCCGATTCGGGCCGTTTTGATAAATCGCCGCATCGCCCTTTTTGCCGCCGGGCCTGGTTTTTTGGACATTCCGCAAGACGCGATCGCTTATTGGTCCGCGGGGCGTATAAATCATGTTTTTCCATTCTCAACCCGCGGCGAGACGCCGCTTCGTCCGGCAATGGGGGACCGTACAGAGGCGGCGCCAAACGCGATCGTAGCGTTGCGGCGGCTTGGCGTGCAATGCCGGGCGAAGCTCGGAAGGCCGGCGATTTTTGGGTATCGTAGACCGGCAAGCCGTGAGTAAAATTGCTCTCGGCCGGCGCCGGGGAGAACGCTCCGTCGCGGCCGAGCGTCGCGAGCTCGGCCCCGCAAGGGAAAGCCCTGGGCCACAATAGCACTCTCACTCGCATTCTCCAGAAGGATTTCGACCAATGCCAACGCCTCGCTCGACATCGCGTCGTCAGTTTCTTCAAGGCATCGCCGCCGCGGGAAGCGCCGGCATTCTGCTCCCGTCGGCCAATCGGGCCTTCGGCTATGAAGCGTCCAATGAGCGCCCGGTGTTTGCGACCATCGGCCTTCGAAACCAGGGTTGGGCGATCATCAGCAAGTCGTTCGGCTTCGCCGATTTCGCGGCCCTGGCCGACGTCGATGCGAACGTGCTGGGGGCGAACGTCGAAAAGGTGGAGAAAAGCCAGGGCAAAAAGCCCGACGCCTACAAGGACTATCGAAAAGTTCTCGATCGCAAAGACATCGACGCGGTCATGATCGCCACGCCGGACCACTGGCACGTGAAGATCGCGGTCGAGGCAATGCACGCCGGCAAGGACGTTTACTGCGAAAAGCCGCTGACGTTGACGATCGACGAAGGAAAGCTGATCGAGAAGGTCGTCAAGGAGACGGGCCGCGTGTTTCAGGTCGGCACGATGCAGCGGACCGAGTCCGACCAGCGCTTCCTGCAAGCCATCGCGCTGATCCGAAATGGTCGCATCGGCAAGGTCAAGAAAGTGACGTGCAGCATCGACCGCATGGAATCGTCGCCGGTCATTCCGGCGGTGGCTGTTCCTGAAGAGCTGGATTGGGATTTCTGGCTTGGGCCGGCGCCCCAGGTTCCGTATCGGGCCTTGCCGGAAATTCGGCAAGGCTACGGCGGCGGCGTGCCGCTCTACAGCAATTGTCACTACTCCTTCCGCAACTGGCACGAATACTCGGGCGGCAAACTCACCGACTGGGGCGCCCACCACGTTGACATTGCCTGCTGGGCCCTCGGCGCCAGCGACACGGGGCCGAGCAAGGTCGCGCCCGTCGAATACGCGTTGCCGGTCGAGTACAAGGACGGTTATCCCACGGTCGGCGATCGGTACAACGTCGCGACCCGATTCACGATCCGCGTCGACATGCCCAACGACGTCGAGATGATCATCACCAGCGAAGGCGACAACGGCATTCTGTTCGAAGGCGCCGACGGCCGGTTCTTCGTCAACCGCGGCAAGATCGCCGGAAAGCCGGTCGAGGATCTGAAGGACCATCCTCTGCCAGACGGGGCGATCGAAGCGGTTTACGGCGGAAAGGTCAGCCAGAACCACACCGCCAACTTCATCGAGGGCATCAAGTCTCGGAAGCAGCCGATCTCCGATGTCTGGTCGCACAACCGCATGCTCGAGATCTGCCATCTTTCGAACATCGCGATGCGTTTGGGCCGCGAACTCAAGTGGGATCCGGCCCGGCGCGAAATCATCGGCGACGCACAGGCAAACTCGTTCCTCTCGCGTGAGAACCGCAAGGGGTTCGAGATCAATATCTAGCGCCCGTCGAACAGCCGGCTCGCGATAAAAGTGCGGCAGCAAACCGTGCTTGCCGATCGGGGCCGCAGACAGCTCCACCATTCTTTCGCCCCTAACGGGGCTGATAGCGGTTTCCCTTTCGAAACGATCCCAGGGGCTTGCGCCCCCTGGCTACATTCTTTCGCCGCTAACGCGGCTCCATTCGGCCCTTCGCCGCTGCTGAAGCGCCGATCGAAGTGAGTCCCGTAGGGACGGCAGACTGTAGCCAGGGGCGCGAGCCCCTGGAATCCTAAGCGGCCGCGCATCGATTTTCAGCCCCGTCAGGGGTGAAAGACCCGGACGGCGCCGATTCATTTCCCTTCGCCCGTCATCCTAAGTGGCCAAAAAGTTGTCCGCCGAAATTGCAAAAAGCTGACCTGCATCCCTGGAAAGCGGCGGCCTGCCGCTTGACCCTCGCAAACACCTATGGTATTAGGTGTTGACTGGGGCCGGCGGAATTGGGGAGCGGAAGGGAACAGCGACGATGAAGGGCCGGCCGCGGGGTTTTACGCTCGTGGAGTTGCTGGTGGTGATCGCCATCATCGGCGTGCTGATCGCCCTGCTATTGCCGGCGGTGCAGGCCGCGCGCGAGGCCGCCCGGCGGGTGCAATGCGCCAACAATATCCGGCAGATGGGGCTGGGGCTGATGAACTACGAGTCGTCGGTCAAGATGCTTCCACCGTCGATCGCGCTGAACGGCGCCGGCAATACGGTGACCTGGAACGGCGGCTGGAGCGCACTGGCGCGAATTCTGCCGTTCATGGAACAAGGCCCGCTGTATAGCCGGTGTAATTTCGGCATCAACAAGGAAGAGCCCTCGAACCAGGCGGCGATCGGGCTGAATCTGCCGGTCTATCTCTGTCCGAGCGCGGGCAGCTTGCCGGTTTCGACGCACGACTATGGGCTTTCGGGCGTGAACTCCTACGGCGTCTGCATGGGCGATTGGTTCGTTTGGGGCGGCTTCAACGGCCCCGAGAACCGCGGTGCGTTCAGACCGAATCGCAGCCGCCGTTTGAGAGACTTCCGCGATGGCCTGAGCCAAACGCTGGCCATTTCCGAAGTGAAGAGCTATCAGCCGGTCTACATTTGCGACAATGCGCAGCTCTCGAACGTCCACGATCCGAACAACGTGCCCCCGCCGACCGCCGACTATCTGGCCGTCGCGCCGGAGTACTTGGGCGGCTGCCGCTTGTATGCGCTCGGCCACACCGAATGGTCGGACGGCAACTGCCACGCCAGCGGATTCAACACCGCCTGGCCGCCCAACACCGTGACGCTGGGCACGCCGAGCCAAGACGTCGACATCGACGTGCAAGGGGCCAACGAAGAACAAGGCGGACCGACCTTCGGGGCCATTACCTCGCGAAGCTTTCACCCGGCCGGCGTCAACGTCTTGATGGCCGACGGCAGCGGCCGCTTCATCGCCGACACGATCGACGGCTTCGTGTGGCGCGCCCTGGGCACGGTCTGCGGCGGCGACGCGATTGCGGCGTTTTAGGGGGAAGTGAGGGGTGAGGAGTGAGGAGTGAGGAGAACAAAACGCTTCCCCTTCATCCTTCATCCCTTCCCCAACTCCGCCTCGTCGTTCCAGAATTCAACGTAGTAGTCCAAAAGCTTGGCCTGTTCCTCGCCGGCAGACGGTTGGCAGTGAAAGGCGATGAACTGTTGGGCCTTTTCCGAGCGCTCGAAATGCTCGAAGGCGTGCAGGGCCGTGGCGATCGCGTTGCGGATGATCGGCGTCAACCGCCGACGTTGCTCGTCGGAGAATTCGTCGTGCCGCAACTCCGCCAGGGCATTCCCGACGATTCGAGACACGATCGCCGCCGATTGTTGAAGCTCGGGTGAAATGGCGGGCTGCGAAGGAGCGGGCATCGCGGCGTCTTTCTTGAAGTGCGGTGATTTGGGCTTTCGGCGGGGCGCGCCAGGACGAGGCGCCGCTTAGTATATCGCCCTCCGCCAAAAGACCCCAGACGGAACGCGCGATCCACGAGAGGCCCCGCGGTAGGCGAACCGTGCGGCCGGGAAAAAAAAGAATCTCCGGCGCCGCTTGACACAGGCCCCCCCGCCCGCAACACTCAAACAACCGTCAGATTATAAGAATGACGCGGTACGACGTCCCGCCCCTATTGCATTCCTCGCCAGTTGTTGTCATCCCTCGCAACGCTTGTTCTTTTAGCGGAGCCTGAGACATGAGACGCTGTACGAAACGCACGGCGTTCACGCTCGTGGAATTGCTGGTCGTGATCGCCATCATCGGCATCCTGATCGCGCTGCTGCTGCCGGCGGTGCAAGCCGCCCGCGAAGCCGCGCGGCGGTCGCAATGCACGAACAACCTCAAGCAATTGGGCATTGCACTGCAGAATTTCGAGCAGATGCGCAAGTCTCTGCCGACCGGAACCACGTCGCAAACCTACGCGCCCGATCCGACCATCCCCGCCAATTTTTATCGCTGGTCGGCCTTCGCTCACCTGACGCCCTTCCTGGAGCAAACGGCGGTCTACAACATTCTCGATTTGAGCGTGCCGCTGTATGGCGGCCCGAGCCAGGGTTACGCGGTAATGCCGGTCAACCAAAAGGCGGTGCAGATTGTCGTACCGTTGTTTCTGTGTCCCAGCGACAACGGAAGGCCGGTCACGAACTATCTGGGCGTCGTCTTCGGCCCGTCGAACTATGCCGCCTGCATGGGGAGCGGCGCCAACGGCGGCACGGAGTACAACACCGATGGCATCTTTTACATGAACTCCGACACGAAGTTCGCCGACATCTCGGACGGCGCTAGCGCCACGGCGGCGATGTCGGAAAGCATTCTCGGCTCTTCCTT
>DATNEC010000073.1:0-4960 GCA_035606815.1 Pirellulales bacterium | reverse complement strand
GCCACGACGATGACGAAGTTGAGCATGCCCCATAGCGGTTTGCCCAGATAGATCAGTCCGGCGCCCGGCCAGAAGAAATTGATGGCGAAGGCCCAGGCGGGCGGTTTGAAGCCCGGCACGTTCGCCAGGTCATCCTGCTCGTGAGGTTCTTGGGGATCTTGCGGCGACGGTTGCGGTTGCATTTGGTCTACCGTTCCGCCCAATCGAGCACTCGGCCGACCGCCTTTTGCCAGCGCCGATAGAGGACGTCGCGCTGGTCGGCGGACATAGCCGGCGTGAACTGGCGATCGAGGGCCCAGTTGCGCGTGACGTCGCCGGCGTCGTGCCAATAGCCGACCGCCAGCCCGGCGAGATAGGCGGCCCCCAGCGCCGTGGTTTCCGAAACGGCCGGCCGCTTGACGGTCACGCCCAGCAAGTCGGCCTGAAATTGCATCAGTGCATTGTTCACGCTCGCGCCGCCGTCGACTTTCAGTTCGGCCAGCTTGATGCCGGCGTCGTGTTGCATGGCTTCGAGCAGGTCGCGCGTTTGAAAGGCCATCGCTTCGACGGCGGCCCGAGCGAGATGGCCGGCGGTCGTGCCGCGGGTGATGCCAAGCACGGCGCCGCGAGCATAAGGATCCCAATAGGGCGCTCCCAGCCCGACAAACGCGGGCACCAGCACGACGCCGTCGCTGTCGTGTACGCTGGCGGCCAACGCCTCGACCTCGGCGGAAGAGCGGATCAGCCCCAGCCCATCGCGCAGCCATTGCACGGCCGCGCCTGCGATGAACACGGCGCCCTCCAGGCAATAGGTGATCTTTCCGTTGACGCCCCAGCCGATGGTGGTCAGCAAATTGTGCCGCGATTCGACCGGCTGCTCGCCCGTGTTCATCAACAAAAAACAGCCGGTGCCGTAGGTGTTCTTGGCCTCGCCGGCGCCGAAGCAAGCCTGGCCGAACGTCGCCGCCTGCTGGTCGCCGACCGCCGCGGCGATCGGAATCGGCGCCCCGAACCATTCGGCCGCCGTCTCGCCGTAGATTTCGCTGGTCGGCCGGACCTCGGGAAGCAGCGCTCGAGGAATGTCGAGCAGCTTGAGCAACTCGTCGTCCCAGTCGAGCGAATGAATGTTGAACAGCAGCGTGCGGCTGGCGTTGCTGTAGTCCGTGACGTGCCGCCGGCCGCCGGTCAAGCGCCAGATCAAAAACGAATCGACGGTGCCGAAGGCGATCTCGCTCGCCTCGGCGCGCGTGCGCAAGCCGTCGATCGTGTCGAGCAGATAGGCGATCTTCGTGGCGGAAAAGTAGGCGTCGATCACCAGGCCCGTCTTGCGGCGGAACGTTTCGGCCAGGCCCTCGGCCTTCAGCCGATCGCAAAGCGGCGCGCTGATGCGGCTTTGCCAGACGATGGCGTTGGCGACGGGCCGGCCGGTTTGGCGGTCCCACAGAATCGTGGTCTCGCGCTGGTTCGTCACGCCGATCGCCGCAACGTCGGCGGCGCCGAGTTTCGCCCGGCCCAAGGCTTCCTTGGCCACGGCGAGCTGCGACGACCAGATCGCCTCGGGATCGTGCTCGACGTGGCCGGGCACGGGTAAAATCTGCTCGAACTCCTGTTGCGCGACGGCGACGATTCGCCCATCGCGGCCGAAGACGATGGCCCGGCTGGAAGTCGTGCCTTGGTCGAGGGCCAGGATGTATTGGTTCATTCCGCCAACCGCTTGCCGAAGTGCGATTTCAAACGCTCGACCGTCTGCTCGACTTCCGTCTCCGCCGCGTCGGGCGGAACCAGGCCGGCCTCGACGAGGATCGCCGCCAATTGGCGCAGGCAGGCCCGCGACAGTCGCCGATCGTACAGCAGCATCAGCCGCCGCTCAACCAGGTCGTCGAGACGCCGCACCCATTCGTGACGAACGACCCAGCGGACGAACGCCAACGGCAAGTCGGTGTCGACCAGAGTTTCGCCACGGTGAGCGGCCGGCGTAAGCCGGCTGGTCGGGTCGAAGTGCGAAAGCGCGACGTCGGTAGGCGAGCGGGAGGCATCACCAGGGGGCTGACGCCCCCCGCTCGCCTGTTCTGCGGCAAGACACTCTTTCAGAATCGACGCCGTCTCGGTCCCGCGCAACTGCCAAACGGCTTGGACCTGGGCAACGGACAATTGCAATTCGTTGGCCAGCCGCCGGCATTCCGCATCGACCGCCGTCGGGCCGGCCGGGTACGCCTTCCCACCAGGCAAGGCCCGCTCGCGGCTGTTTTTGCCCTCGGGCAAGCCGAGCCGCGCGCGAATCGCGCTCGCCGCTTCTTCGGCCAACGAGCGGCTGGTGGTCAGCTTGCCGCCGACGATCGAATACAGCGGCGGCTCGCTGCTCGGGCTTTCGACGATCGCATGGCGCCGCGTCACCGCCGCCGGCGCCGCAGCATCGACATGCGGCAGCGGGCGCACGCCGCAGTAGTGCAGATCGACATCGGCCGCCGAGAGGTGTACGTCCGGCAGCAGCGAGTTGACCGTTCGCAGCAAATAATCGAGCTCGGCGGGCGTAGCGACGGCGTCGGCCGGGTCGCCCGTGAACGGCAGATCGGTCGTGCCGACCAGCGAGGCCTCGCCAAACGGCAGCACGAAAACCGGCCGCCCGTCGGCGGCTTCGGCGTACAGGCCATGCTCGCCGAGCGCCGCGCGGAGCCGCGGATTGGCGCTAATGAAGTGGCTCCCCTTCGTGCCGCCCATCAGCGTTTTCGATTTCACGTTCAGTTGTTGAAGCGTTCGATCGACCCAGGCGCCCGTGGCATTGACGATCGCCAGGGGTTCGACGCGGAGCGCCGGCGCCGAGGGTCCGCCGACCGGCGAGATTTCGACCGCGCGCCCCGAGATCGTCGCCCGATGATACGTGTACAGCTCGAACTTCGCCCCAGTTTCGGCCGCCGCTCGCCGGGCGTCGTCGAGCAAGGCGACGACGAACCGCTCGGGGAAGCGAATCTGCGCGTCATAATAGGCGCACAGCCAAGGGAACTGATTCGGATCGAGATGCACGTCGCGCTGGCGATCGGTGCGGCAGCTTTCGTGCTTCGGCAGATGCGGATCGCGCGCGTAAAAATCGTAAAGCGATAGGCCGATGCGAACCAGCCATAGCCCGCGAGAGCCGGCCGCCTTGGCCGCCGCCTTGCCGCGGCCGAACCCGAAGAACCGGCGGGCCGAAGTCAGCAGCCCGCCGAAGCGATTGGCGACAGGGATGTAGAGCTTCAACGCCCGGACAAACTGCGGCGCCAACTGCAACAGCCGCGCGCGCTCGGCCAGCGACTCTCGCACCAAACCGAACTCGCCGTATTCAAGATAACGCAGGCCGCCGTGGATCAATCGCGACGAATAGGCGGTGGCGCCGAAGGCCAGATCGTGCGTATCGACGACCGTGACCGACAATCCGCCGAGGGCCAATTCGCGCGCCAGCGCCGCGCCGTTGATGCCGGCGCCCAGGATCACGACGCTTCGCTCGTCTCGCGTCTCGGCCATGAGTCGGCTATTTCTTGCCGGTCGTCCGTTCGAGGGCCGCGACTTGGGCTCGGATGCCCTCCAGATTCGGATTCAGCCGCAAGGCGCGACGGAAGCTTTCCAGGGCGAGCTGCCGCCGGCCCAACTGCAGATAGCATTGGCCGATGCCCGCGGCCGCCCCGAAATGATACGGATTGATATCGAGCGCCTGGTGGCAGTCGGCGATCGATTCGTGGAACAGCCCGCAGCCGTAGTAGCCGATGGCCCGCTGGTTCCAGGCCTCGGCGAACCAAGGGGCGTCGTCGAGCAGTTCGGCGGCCCGGGCGATGGCGGCGAGAAAATGCCTGGCGCCGTTCGCCCGGATCGCCGCTTCCAACAAGCGTTGCTGCTCGTCGTTGCCGATTCGGCGCCAAACCGTGCGTAAGGCATTCTCGGCGAACGTGCGCACTCCGCGATCGACGTCATTGAGGGCTTCGCCCAGGACGGCGTTCGATTGGTAATCGCCGATTAGTCCCAGCGCCAGCGCGGCCGCACGACGCGTCGTCCGCGACCCCCGCCGGACCAGCCGCTCGAGCGTGCCGACCGTGTAGGTCGCCGAGACCTGCATGATGAAGGTCGCGGTCTGCTGCTGTTCCAGATATTGCTGGTAAAAGCGTTCCAGGAACGGCTTGCGTGCGGAAGCGTCACTCACCGAAAAAAACTCCCAACGAAATTCACCCGGCCTAGCGCCTGACGGCCGCTTGCCTTTGACGAATCCCAGTTTAGCCGCATCGCGCGGGGCGGCCAGCAAATTTTCCGCGTCGCCGCCGATTTTCCGCTTCAGTCTCCGGCGAATTTATCGCAAGATGAAGGCATGCGTTCCTTGCGATCGATTTCGACGGGCGGTCGGGCCGCGGCGGTCTTGCTTTTGCTGGCCGGCCGCGGCGCGATGGCCGCCGATCCGCTGCCGTGGCTGTCAGGCTCCGCGATGCGCGAACAGCTTGCCCGTCCGATCAAGCTCGCCTGGTCGGGCATGCCGATCCGCAAGGGACTGGCCGATCTCGCGCGCAGCCAGAGGCTGGCCATCTTGCTCGACCGGCGCGTTGATCCGGGGCGGCCGTTGGAACTTCGCCTCGACGATGTTCCGCTGGAACTAGCGCTAGAGCGGATCGCCCGTTCGCGGCATTTGGGTCTGTCTTGGTACGGACCGCTGGTCTATTTCGGCCCCGAGGCGGCGGCCGAAAGGTTGAAGACGTTGGCGGCGCTGCGCGTGGCTGATGCCAAATCGTTGCCCTCCTCGGCGCGGGCGCCTTTCGCCCGGCAGCAGCCGTGGCGCTGGAACGATCTGACCACGCCGCGCGAACTAGTCGAGCAGCTTGCGATCGAGGCGAAAATTGAAATCGCAGGACTGGAACAGATACCGCACGATCTCTGGGCCGCGGCCGATCTGCCGCCGCTTTCCTGGACCGATCGCATGACGCTGATCGCAAACGAATTCGATTTGACGTTCCGCTTCGACGGTGAA
>DATNEC010000065.1:0-2598 GCA_035606815.1 Pirellulales bacterium | reverse complement strand
ACGGCTGGCGCCTTCGCTTGGGCAGGCTTCGACGCCACGCGGCGCCGCTGCCTTCGCTTCACGGCGAACGAGCAATTACCATGTTCAGTACCTTTCAACTGAAAAGATCAATCCGGCTTATCCTGACGCACCGAAAGGGCGAAAGCACGAAAACGAAGGCAGAGGAACGAAGGCCGCAAGAATTCCCTTCTGTTCCTCTTTCGTGTTTTCGCCCTTTCGTGTTTTCGTGATCTCTTTTTCTTCGCGAGCGCAAAAAAGCGGCCCGACGGTTAAGTCAGGCCGCTTGGAAGAAGCGTAAACGGGGATGGCCGCCCCTCGCCCTACGCGAACAGCGCTCCGACCACGTTCCCCTTCACCAACTCGCGCGGCTGGTTGAGATGGTTGTAGACGATCGTGCCGGGGTCGATGCCGACGGCGTGATAAAGCGTCGCCAGAATGTCGGTCGGATGCACCGGGTTTTCCACGGGCGCCGAACCGGTGGCGTCGGACTTGCCGTAGACGAAGCCGCGCTTGATGCCGGCGCCCGCCACGACCGCCGTATAGCAGTACGGCCAATGATCGCGCCCGTCGTCGGTGTTGCTGTTGCCCGAGGTGCTCACGCCGCGCCGCGGGCTGCGGCCGAACTCGCCGATGGCCACGACCAGCGTTTCGTCGAGCAACCCGCGTTGGTCCAGGTCGGCGATCAGGCCCGACAGCCCGGCGTCGAGCATCGGCGCCGATTGGTTCTTCATGCGGGCCGACAAGCCGGCGTGAACGTCGAACGAATGGTTGTCGGAGTTGGCGACCTTGGGCCAGTTGATTTCGACGAACCGCGTGCCGGCTTCGACCAGCCGGCGGGCCAACAAGCAACTTTGCCCGAACGTGTTGTTGCCATAGAGCGCCTTGGTTTCAGCCGATTCGGCGCCCAGGTTGAACGCCTCGCGAGCGCGGCCCGAGATGATCAGGCTCAGCGCCTTGTCATAGTATTCGTCGAGATCGTACTTGGCCGTGGCCTTTTCGACGGCCGGCATGCCGTCCTTGATGATGTCGCGCAGCTTCGCACGGCGCTCCAGACGGGCCGACGACACTTCGGGACGCAGTTGCAGATCGTCGACCTTGATCCGCGACATCTTCTGCATATCCATGTCGTCGCCGGCCGGATACAGGTAATACGGATCGTAGGCGCGACCCAGGAACCCGGCCGTGCCCGCCTTGCCGACCACGTTGCTCTCCTGGGTCGGCCGCGGCATCATCACGTAGGGCAGCATCGGCACGGTCGGCGGCTTCAGCCGAATCACGTTCGAGCCGACGTTCGGGTAGTCCTTCGGGCTCGGCGGTTCGAGCTGACCGGAGGGGCTGACCTTATCGGCCGTGTAGCCCGTGAGCAGTTGGTAGTAGGCCGCCGTGTGGTTGAACAAACCGATCGGCGTGTAGCTCACCGAGCGAAGCAGGGTCAGCTTGTCGGTCACCTGGGCCAATTTCGGCAGCAGTTCGGTGACTTGGGCGCCGGGCGTCTTGGTGTCGATCGGCTTGAAGATGCTGCGGACGTTGTCGGGGACGTTTTCCTTGGGATCCCACAGATCGAGGTGGCTCGGCCCGCCTTGCAGGAAAACCAGGATCACGCTTTTGGCCTTGCCCCAGCCCGGTCCGCCGGCGACGCCCTCGGCCTTGGCGCTTTGCAACTGAAGAATATTGGCGAGCGAAATGCCCATCGCGGCCGAGCCGCCGACGCGCAGTAGTTCTCGCCGCGTAACGCCGTCGCAGGTATCTTTGCTGGTTCGTCCGGGAATCACGAGCATCGTGGCAGGCCTCCGCAAAGCGTTACGGTGTGTGCGAGCAAGAAGTTACGTCGGCCGATCGAACCATTTGTTTGTCAACCGTCGCCAACGAATCGTCACTATACCCCTGGCGGAACGCCGAAGTCAATCTTTCATCAACATTCGTTGATATCGGTCGGATCGCCGCTTTGCGGCCAGCAGGGGAAGGGTGATTTTCGGCTCGGCGTGATCAACTACATGCCGCCGCTGGCTACCGGCTTTGAGCGGCCGCCGAGCGCTGGGCGACCGGGGGCTTCCGTTCAGCCCACCATTTGAGCGCTTTTTGCCGTTTGTCCGGCGCCGTGAAGCGGTAGCCCGGCGCGCCGAACTCTTCAAGCATCGGATCCGCGGCCGATTCGAGGCCGAATTCGCCCAACGACTCCCTGTGCCGCGCCAGCAAGATGGCCGCCGCCGTGGCGCCCACCTCGGGCGGCTTTTCGCCGGCGATGCGCAGCGGATCGGTGCGCTCGATCAGGCTGGCCAGCCATGCGTCGGACTTTGGCCCAGCATCGCGTTCGGCGATCGACATGGCGGCGATCCAGGGCCAGTTTTCGGGGATCTCGGCCGTGGGAGCCGGGAACCGCTTGGCGTCAATCGCCGCCAGCAAGCCGGCGAGCGCTTCGGGCGTGCCGATCTCGACCAGCACATTGCAGACATTGAAGAATTCGCTCCCGCGTCCTAGTCGGTTTTCTTCGGCCCGGTCGGCGGGGACCGGATCTCCGACGGCCGCGAAGTACGGCCCGGTGAACCGCGAGACGGCGAGGGGATCGAGTTGCCGGAGCATGATCAGTTCGGCTTCCTT
>DATNEC010000037.1:0-3657 GCA_035606815.1 Pirellulales bacterium | reverse complement strand
GGGCGGTCCGACCGACGATCGCGCCGCCGTGCGCCCCGAAGTCGTGCCCGAAACCGCCCTGGTCGAATTGGACTTGGAGCCTTACGACGCGATCTTCCTCTGCGACGTCGGCCAGTTCACCGTGAACGAGGCCCGCGTGCTCGAAGCTTACGTCAAGCACGGTGGCGGCCTGGTCGTGTTTCTCGGCGAGCAGGTGCGCGCCGAAAGCTACAACCGCCAACTTTCGCCGGACGGCGTCGGCGTGTTGCCGGTCCGCCTGGGCGACGTCGTCGAGGCCGATCCGCCCGCCTACTTCAACCCGCTGGGTTACGAGCATCCGCTGGTGGCGCCGTTTCGCGGCCGCGACCGCGCGGGCTTGTTGACGACGCCCGTGCGCCGCTACGTCAAATTGCTCAAGCCCGACGATTCGACCGCCAAGACGGCGCTGGCCTTTGTCAACGGCGATCCGGCCATCGTCGAACAAAGGCTCGGCGCCGGGCGCTCGATCGTCGTGGCCACCTCGGCCGATCGTTCGTGGACGCCGATGCCGCTGGGGCCAGGCTACGTGCCGATCGTTCAAGAATTGCTGGCCCAAGCCGTTCGCGGGCAACTCGATCAGCGGAACCTGCGCGTCGGCCAACCCTTGGGCGAAGTCGTGCGGACTGTGGCGTCCGACGCTCCGGTGACCATCGAGAACCCGCTGGGCGAGACGCAGACGGTTCGCGTCGTGACCGACGGCGACGATAGCCGCTGGACCTATCCCGCCACCGGCAAAAGCGGCTTCTACCGGGCCGAAATCGGTCCGCCGATCTCGAAATCGGAACTCTTCGCGCTCAACGTCGACACGGCCGAGAGCAATCTGGCGAAGCTCGATCTCGATGAACTGAAAAACGAGATTTGGGCGGGCGTGGCGTTCGAGACGTTCGACGGGCAGAACTCGGCCGACGTCTCGTCGACGCCCTTGATGAGGCGCGATTCGCTGCACCAATGGATTTTGTGGGGCGTTTTGGCCCTGCTGCTGGCCGAAACGGGCGTGGCCTGCTTCTTCGGAAGGAGGGCGGCATGAGCGGCACGTTGTCGCCCTGGCTGGAACGCCTGTTGGGCATCCCTCAAGCCGGCTCCGGCGAAGGCACGGCGTGGACCTTGGACGGCGCCTGGTTTTGGCCCGCCTGGGCGACGCTCCTCTTGGTCTGCGGCGCGGCGGCCTGGATCGTCGGTTGCTACCTCCGCGAAACGGGGCCGGCCAGCCGCGTCTATCGCCTGACGCTGGCGGCAATCCGGCTGACCGTGACGGCGCTTGTGCTGTTCATGATCGCCAGTTTCGTGTTGTCGCTGAACCGTACCGGGTTGCCGTACGTCGTCGTGGCGCTCGACGACTCGGCCAGCATGGGCACGGCCGATCGTTACGGCGACAAGGCGCTGGCCGAACTCGTCGCCAAGCGTCTCAAGGCCGCCGGCTACGATCGCGGCACGCGATTCAATCTCGCCAAGAGCCTGTTGCTCGACCATCGCGAAGCGCTGCTGCGGTCGATCGAAAGCCGCTACAAACTCAAGTTCTACCTGTTGGCCGGTTCGGCGCGAACTCTTCCGGGCGGCGTCGACGAATTGGCGCCGAAGCTGAAACAGGCGGAGGCCGACGGCGAGGCCAGCCGCCTCGGCCAAGGCATCGAGGATGTGCTCGACGATTTGCGCGGCACGCCGCCGAGCGCCATCGTGCTGCTCACCGACGGCATCAACACCGAGGGAGAGACGCTCTCCGACGCCGCGCGGCAGGCCCGCCGCAAGGGCGTGCCGCTGTTCAGCGTTGCGCTGGGCAGCGAATTGCCGACTCGCGACCTGGAGCTTACCGATCTGTTGGTCGACGACGTGGTGTTCGTCAACGACGTCGTCAATTTCGAGTTCAAGTTGACGGCGACCGGCTTCGAAGGGCGGCAGGTCAAAGTCTCGCTGCGCGATAAGAACGAGCGGCAGCCGCTGGCCGAGCAGACCGTCACGATCGGACCCGACGGACAACCGCAAAAAGTGCGGCTGCCCTACCGGCCGGCGGAGGTGGGCGAATTCGAATATGTCGTCGAAGTCGAGAACCTGCCGGACGAGCTGTATGCCGACAATAACCGCCAGCAGCGCCATGTGAGCGTGCGCAAAGAACAGATCAAGGTGTTGTTGGTGCAGTCGTACCCCAGCTACGAATTCCGCTATCTCAAGCATCTGCTGGAGCGCGACAGCACGATTCAACTCAAAACCGTGTTGCAGGAAGCCGATTTGGAATATTCCGAGCAGGACCAATCGGCGCTCCGCGTGTTCCCCGTCCGGCGCGAAGAACTGTTCGCCTACGACGTGCTGATTTTCGGCGACGTGAACCCGGATTTTCTCAGCGGCTCGGCCATGCAGCAGATCAACGACTTCGCCGCGGAAAAGGGCGGCGGAGTCGTGTTCATCGCCGGCCCCCAGCACACGCCGATGGAATATCGCGATTCGCCATTGGCCGTGTTGTTTCCCATCGATTTCAACGGCGCCGCGGGGCCCGATCCAGGGCAAGTCGTCAACGAGGCGTTCCGGCTTCAGCCGACCGACGACGGGCTGGCGTCGCCGACGATGCAACTCGGCGATACGCCGGCGGAAACCGCCGAGATCTGGAGCAAGCTGCCGCCCTTGTACTGGTTCTTCGAGGCGCCCACGCTCAAGCCGGCGGCCCGCGTCTGGGCCGAACATCCACTGCGGATGGGGCCCGACGCCCGGCGCCTGCCAATCATCGCCATGCACTACGTCGGCTCGGGCAAGGTGATCTTCCACGCCACCGACGAAACCTGGCGTTGGCGCTACCGCGTGGGCGACGTGTTCTTTGCTCGCTACTGGATTCAGACGGTTCGCTACCTCAGCCGCTCGAAGCTGCTGGGCAAAGACCGTTCGGCGGAGTTGACCGTCGACCGGCGCGAGTACCGCCGCGGAGAGCCGGTGCGCGTCCGGGTGCGGTTCCTCGACGATCGCCAGGCGCCGCCCGAAGACGACGGCGTGACCGTGGTCGTCGAGCATACGGGCGACAAAAATCGCCGCCTGACGCTGCGCCGGGGCAGCGGCAATCGAGGCGTGTTCGAGGGAACCTTGAGCAATCCGACCGACGGCCAATATCACCTGTGGGTGGCGGCGCCCAGTTTGCCCGGCGAAGCTCCGGCCGCCGATTTTCGCGTGGTCGCGCCGCCTGGCGAACGTGCCCGCTTGCAAACCGACATGACCGAACTGCGGCGGATCAGCGCCGAAACCAAAGGCCGCTTTTACACGATTCAAACCGCCGGCAAGTTGCTCGGCGACTTGCCCGAAGGCCGGCAAGTGAAAACCGAACCGCTTCCGCCGATCGTGCTCTGGAACCACTGGCTGCTGGCGCCGCTGCTGCTGAGCCTGCTGGTGAGCGAATGGCTGCTGCGAAAATGGGGGGGAATGCTATAAATAAGGTGGGTTATGCTTTGACCTAACCTGGCGCGGCCGGGGGCTAAGAAACTTCGGCTCGTTGCTCGGAAGCAAATTGAACTGCGCGTCGCCCTGCAAACGCGCTTGCCGTTCAGACAAATCGTCTGTAATCTGATGTCGGCGTACCTGTCCAACCGATAGAGGCCGCTTTTCGGCGGACCTGCAATGTGCGTGAGTTGGCGTGCTTGTCGTCGTGGAATTCAGCGTTTGTTG
>DATNEC010000032.1:0-4874 GCA_035606815.1 Pirellulales bacterium | reverse complement strand
TTGCCGCTAGTCAGGCAGTTGATGCGCGTGATCCGTTCGTCGATGGCCTTCATCGCTCGCGTGGTGCAGAACTCGAACAACCCGATGCCCGAGGCGTTGCCGTGCGTCTCCTCGGTCAGGCCGCGAATCACGATCCGCCGGACCTTGGGAAACTCATCGGGCGCCGCTTCATGGTAGCGGTACTTGCGGCCGACGACGTTCGTGTCGACGCCGGCGCCGCTGATGTTCTTGCCCAATTCGTCGATCAGCAAAATATCGCAGCGATCGAACGGTAGCCGCGGCATCCACTTCTTGGCCAGCACCAGCAGTTCGCGCTCGCGGGCTTCCATGCTGTCGGCCGGCACGGCGGCGATTTTGGCCGTTTCGTCGTAGCCGTTTTCGACGATCGCCAGCCCAGCCAGAATCGGGCAGGTTTCCAGCACGCGGTTGGCCACGCTTTTGACGATCTGCGGAAAGCTGTAGTCGAGGATCGCGCGGTGATAGACCTTGGCGCCTTCGTGCTTGCCCAGGCCGATCAGCATCATCTTCATCAGCCCGCTTTCGACGTCGCCGACGAAGTCGGTGTGCGGCTTGACCCGGCCGCAAACAAGCACATGGTCGGCCTGCGAGGCATAGCGATCGAAATGCACCGGAAACCCTTCGGCCGTCTGGCAGACGACGATCGTCTCCATGCTGGCCTTGATCGGACAGCCGCAAAATTCCTCGGTAATGCCGTAACCCGCGAGAATGCCGCGCTGGCCTTCGGCGGTTCCGCCGCCGTGGCTGCCCATCGCGGGCACGATGAACGGCTTGGCGTCGAGCGATTGAAAGAACTGCACGGCGGCCTTGATGATCTCGCGGATATGGGCGATGCCTCGGCTGCCGGCGGTGATGGCCACGGTCTGGCCGGGCTTGACCTTCTTTTCCAGGCCGAGCTTGGCCAATTCGGCCTTGACCGTGCCGGGGATATCATCGACTCGCGGCGCCTCGAATTTCTGGCGCACGCGGAACATTTGCGGATAGTCGGGCATGATTGGTTGATCCCTCGTTTGCGGATCTTCTCACGAACGCGGCAGGGCGAAGCGCCGGTGGCGGCGAAGCCTTGATCTTAGCCCGGAGTGCGGCGAGAGTCTATCGCCGCCGCGTCGATCTCTCGATGCGCCAGGCGGATACGCCGGGCGCCGGTCGATTTAACTGGTCGATCTCGGCAGCCGTCGCGTATGCTGAACTAGGGCGACGGGGATCCCAGGACCGCGGAACCGGGCCATGTACCGCATCGCAAACGAACTGCTGCAACCGTATACGCTGCTGTTCTTGATCTCGATCGCGGCCTTGGCCGGCCTTTGGCGTCGGCGCCGCGAGACCCGCACGAGACTGCTCTTGCTGAGCGTTCCGCTGGGAATGCTGTTGCTGCTTTCGACGCCGGCCGTCAGCTACTTGGCCTTTGGAACGCTCGAGTGGCGGTCTGCGCCCCTGACTGCGCTCCCGGCGGACAATCAAGCGCTGGTGGTGCTGGCCGGCGGCCTCTTGCCCAAGGACGAATATCAGCCCGCCAGCTTGCTGGCTGAGAACACGCTTTATCGCTGTTTGCATGCGGCGGAACTCTATCGCGGCAGCGATCCTTGCCTGGTCGTCGTCAGCGGCGGTGCGGTTGAAGTCGACCGGGAACCGCATGCGGTCTCGCTCCTGATGAAAGAATTTCTGGTCGAGCAGGGCGTGGCGGCCTCCGATATCTTGATCGAGGACCGCTCTCGTTCGACTTACGAGAACGCTCTACAATGCCAGAAGCTGCTAGAACCCCGGCAAGTGAGGCGGATCACGCTGGCGACGGATGCCGCCCACATGCGGCGGGCGGCGGGGTGCTTCGAAAGAGTCGGGTTCCATGTCGTCCCCGCTCCGTGCGACTTTCAAGCCGGACATTTCGAATTCCGGCTTTCGACGTTTCTGCCGAGTCCGGGCGCCGCGCGCGGCATGCAAGAAGTCTTTCACGAGTGGATGGGGCTTGCCTGGTACTGGCTGCACGACCGCATCTGAAACGCATGAGCAAGAAACCGCGACTTTTGGTGCTACTGAGCGCCCTGGCGTGCTGCGGCGCGAGCTGTCCCGCCGCGGCCGCGGAACCGATCGTGCTGGCGAATCGGGCCCGCATCCCCGTCAAGTTCGAACTCCAGCGGCCTTCCGCCGACAATCAAGAAATCACGCTGGAATCCGGCGCGGCCCGCTCCTTTCCGTGGCTGAAATCCATGGCCGTCGAATTTGCGGCGAGGAATGGCGCGCGTCGTTTCCGCCTCGAAGCCGGGGCCATCTATTTTTTCCATGACTTCGGCACGGGCGGCGAATTGGAACTCGATCGCATCAGTCTCCATGAAACGCTCGAACCTTTCATCGCCGACGACCGGAAGGCGTCCTTACCGGAGCCGTCGCCGGAGCCGGCTGCGACGGAACAATGCGTCCTCAAGCTGTCCGTCAAATTCCTCGTCGACGAAGAAGAGCGCGCGGCGCGCTCGAAATGGGAGGCGCGGCTCCGCGAGCGCGTGGCGGCGGCTTCGCTGATTTTCGAACGAAGCTGCAACGTCCGCTTCGAGGTCGTAGCCGTTGGAACTTGGCAATCCGACGATCGAATTACCGACTTCGAAGCCTCGCTGGGCGAATTCGAGAAAAAGGTCGATCCCCGACCGGCTGAATTGGCGATCGGATTCACCAGCCAATACCAGCTCCCCGCGGGTCGGACCCATCTGGGCGGCATTCGCGGGGCGCTCAGGCCGCATATTTTGCTGCGGGAATGGTCGCAACACGTTTCCGAAACGGAGCGGCTCGAATTGTTGGTCCACGAATTAGGCCATCATCTGGGCGCCGCGCATAGCCCCGAATCCAGTTCGGTCATGCGGCCGCGGCTCGCGGACCGCCAAGCGCTGGCTCGAAGCTTTCGCATCGATTTCGATCCGTTGAATGTTTTGGCGATGTCCCTCGTGGCGGAAGTGAAACGCCTGCGGAGAGATCGCGATTTCTCGTCGCTGAGCGCACCGACTCGACGCCGGCTCCGAGACGTCTATGGCACGCTGCAAGCAGCGCTGCCCGAGGATCCGGCGGCGGCGAGTTTTTTGGCTCAAATCGGCGATCCCGAGCCGGTCCGCGCGATGTTGCGGCCGCCGGCCGGCGAACGCGATGAATTCGAAGACCTGCGCGACAAGCCGCACAGCGACCATTTCGCGCCGCAGGGCGAAGCGGGCCGTCTCGCCTCGCGAGCGTCTCCGCTCGTTGCGGCAACCCACGAGGTTCTGGCGGCGATCGCCCAAGAGGCGCGCCGCTTGGACGCCGCGGCGGACCCGCGCAGGCTTGCCGCCGGCGGCGATGAACTGCTGGCGGCTTACGTGCATGTGGCGGCCTCCGCGGCAGTCCAGCAACCGGCCGAGGAACGGGCGAAAGCGTTCTTGTTCGCGTTGGCAATCGGGCTGGACCGCTCCGACTCCCTTCGCAAATACGCCGTCATGGGCGATTTCGTGAAAAGCGTTGAATCGGAGGAAGAACGAGCCGGCCGGCTGGATTCGCTGGGATCGCCGACCCTGCGGCGGCGACAGGATCTGATGCAACACTTTCTGCTCTCCGCGGCCATTCAGGCTTCTGCGGGGACGAAATCGGCGGAGGCCGTGGGACTTGCCAAAGAACTGCACGACGCCAGCTATGGCAGCGGTTTTAGCTTCGCGGACTGGTGCGCCGACTTGTCGGGAATCGCCTTCGCCCGCCGCGTACAAAGCGGCGACGTTTCGCTCCAGGATTTGGCGAAACGATTTCAGATCGACCGCGTGCTGCCTGAATTATCCGGCCTCCCCGAGGGATTATCCGCTCGCGAGTTCAAGTCGCAATACGGCTCGGTCTGGGACACGCGATTCAAAAAGCTGGATGCAGAAATCCGCCGCCGCGTCGAAAGTCTAGCGACGCCGCCCGCGGAGAAATCGCGGTAACGGGTCCGCGGGACGGCCGAGGCGCTGCGGTGCTTGGCGGCTTAGGCGGACGTTTTATTGAAGAATTCGTCGGAAGCGATGATCTGGGCGATGATGTCCTGGTCGGTCGCGCCGTGCTGGAGCTGGTTCAAGAAGTATTGCTGGCTGGCGGCTTCCGCCGGTCGGTCGAGCAATTGGGCGAACAGCGTCTGCACCACGTCTCGCCGATATTCGTCGCTGGATAGGATCTCGTCGAGCACCTGGCCGCGGGAGACGCCGTGGGTGAGTTCTTGGGAGAACTGCGCCTGACCGGCAGGGTCGATCGCCCGGTGCAGCACGTCCTGATAAACGGCCGCCAGGAACCCGCTATTGGTTCCTCCCCCCCGATGATCGAAGTATTCTTGCGAACTGGCGAGGCTCGCCACGACCTGCTCGTAGGTTCCGCCGTCGGCCAGCACGCCGAGGAAGTAATTCAAGCCGCCGGAGTCGGCGGCCCGGTGCAGGTAGGTTTGGTACGCCTGCTGGATGATCGACGTCGCGTACTCGGGACCGTTCGTCATGAAGTCGCTCGCGAACAGCCGGTGGTCCAAGCCGCCGTCCACCTTACCGCTCCAGAAACCGAGGCCCCCCGGATCGACGCCGCGGTCGAGCAGATCGCGGTAGACCTCGGACACGAACCGCTGGTTGGCCGTTCCGCGCACCCCGCCCGGCAGCAACTCTTCGAGCATCGTGGCGGTCGCGGAGATCGTCGCGTTGGCCGCGTCGTCGACGACGGCCACGGAGACGTGGAACACGCCCTCGTCGGCATAAGTGTGCGAGCCGCTGATGCTGTACGTGGCGCCGCTCTTCGTTACCGTCCCGGCCGACGTCGTGCCGTCGCCCCAAGCGATCGTGGCGGCGAATTGGCCGGCCGCTTCCGTCCCCAGGCCATGCGTAAAGGTCGCCACGGTCACG
>DATNEC010000027.1:0-7086 GCA_035606815.1 Pirellulales bacterium | reverse complement strand
TTGGGGCCAAGCAGCCCGAAGATTTCGCCTCGGCGAACCTCCAGATCCAGGGCCTTCAAAGCCCGGACCTTCTGACGGCCCCAAAAATCGCGATACACCTTCGACAAGTTCCGCGTCTCGATCACGACGTCGGAGGAACGGGCCGTCTCGGCCGGACTGGGTTCGGCTACAACCGCCATTCTGGGGTCTCTCGAATCGTGTTTAGGAACGATGTAATGGATATCAATATTATGAAGTGCGACGACAGGACCGCTGACGACAGGGCCGCTCGCGCTCTCGCACGGCTCCACGGAGCGGGCGCGGCTTGCCGCGGCAAGCCCGCCGACTCGTTTAGCTTTACGTTGGTTTGCAAGCGAGGGTTCGCCCAAGTCGGGATTTTGTCCCAGCAAGATCGCCTTTTTCACCCGCCGGGCGAATCTCCACTATAAGAGCCGGCGGGGACCGGTTCAAGTTAAACGACTTTTTACGAAAAATGGCCCCGGCCGCTTTGACCGGCGACATAGGAATCGTTATGATGCGCGATTCTGAATCCCCTGAACCCGAGGAGCGGCGCCAGCGCCGCCTTGGCGAACAGAATCCCCATTTCGCAGGCAGTCCATGGCAGAGTTTCAACGTCCACGAACCGCAGCCAAAAAGCGGGCCAAGTTGGCCAGTCGCGCCAAGAAGAAAGACCCGATCTTCGTCGACGGCGCTCGCCCGCGCCCGATGTACGTGGACTACAAAGACCTGGAGTTGCTCAGTAAATTGACCAGCCGACAGGGCAAATTGATCGGCCGTCGCAAAAGCGGCTGCACTGCCGCCAGCCAGCACGCCGTGACCAAGGCGGTGAAGCGGGCCCGCTTCATGGCGCTGCTGCCATACGTCGCCGACTAGTGCGTCGAAAAACGCGCGCTGCCATCGAGCCAGCCGTCGGGACCGACGACGCCGTCAGCGGAGCGTGGCGAGACCGCGTCGTACATGCGGCCTTCCCGGAGTTGGCTCGCGGGCTGTGGGCGACCCGCCCGCCACGGTGGAAACAGCATGGGCCCGTCGCGGTCGAGGAGCTGTTCGAGAGCGCGGTCGAGTGGCTGTTTCGATTGCTGCTCCTGTTTTACGCCGATGCTCGCGGCAAATTGCCGGCCGGGCGGGCCCCATCCGATAGCCCGCCCGATAGCTTGGATCTGCTGAGGGCCGAGCTGGCCGAAATTGGCGGGGACGGCGACGCCCTTGCCGGCGAGCGATTCAGCGCCGCATTTCCGCGCAAAACCGACCTCAATGATCGCGTCGAGCGCCTATTGGCGCCGCTGAGCCGCCATGCCGTGGTCGAGCGCCGCGCCCGGCGCCGCATCCCCGACGCTTGCCTGGCCCGAGCGATCGACATCCTGTCGCGCGGGCGGCACGGAGATTCTCGCCGGCCCTGGCCGATCGACTACCGACGGCTTTCGGCGCGCGAACTGGGGGCGATTTATGAGAGCTTGCTGGAATGCCGGCTGGAAAGCGGCCCGTCGCCCGCTCGGCTCTCCTTGACCGGTTCCGGCGCCGGCAAGCTGCGACGTAAAGAGACAGGCTCCTTTTATACGCCGTCGCCCATCGTCCGGCACATCGTGGAACACAGCGCCGGCGCGGCCTTGGACGAGAAGCTGGCCGCGCTGGAAGCGGCGTTTCGCCGCGCCCGGCGACCGGCCGCGGCCGGCGCGAGCGCCGCCGAAGAGGAGTTGGCAGGCCGCTTCTTCGACTTTCGCGTGCTCGATCCGGCGATGGGGACGGGCTATTTTCTCGTCGAGGCCGCCGATTTGATCGCTCGCCGGATGGCGGCCTTTCTCGAGCGCTTCGCCGGAAATCCCGTCTCGGCGATGCTGCACGAGATGCGGGCTGGTCGGCGCCTCCCCGCGGGAGACGACCCCTCTGCGTCGCGGGCCGCCGATTTGGAACTGCTGAAACGTCTGGTGGTCGAGCGCTGCCTGTACGGGATCGATCTCGACCCGCGAGCCGCGCAACTGGCCCGCGCGAGCTTGTGGCTCGAATCGACGCTGACAACGGAGCGCTTTTCATCGCTTGGCGCGCGGCTGCGCCGTGGCGATGCGCTTTCGGGCGATGGGCTGGAGGGTTTTCCCGGCGCAGGCCAATTCGACGCCGTGGTCGGCAATCCGCCCTACGGCGCCAAGCTCGACCGCACGGCGCGGAAGTCGCTCGCGCGCAGGCTGCCGCTGATGAAATCGAATTCCGATACGGCGGTCGGCTTCATCGAGCAGGCGTCGAATTGGCTTCGCCCCAGCGGCCGCGCGGGCCTGATCGTGCCCAAACCGCTGACCTACAGTTACGCTTGGCGCGGAGTGCGCGCCTTTTTGCATCGCCGGCTGGAGCATCTGGTCGACGTCAGCCGGGCATGGACCGAGGTGCGGCTAGAGCAAGTGATCGTTATCTTCCGCGAGGCGACCGCGGCTGCGGCGTATCGGGCGGCCTGGAGCCGCGACGGGCGAATTCGCGCGGGGGCGCGAATTCCTTGGGCCTTGGCCGATCGTTTCCAGACCTTCCCCTGCGCCGTGACGGCGGCGGAACTGAAGCGCGCGGCGAATTTGAGGCTGTCCCGCGCCGCGATCGGCGACGTGTGCCGGACGTTTCGCGGAATTCCGGCCCAGCGCTGGCTCGCCGGCGACGGGCCGACGCCCGTCATCGGGGGTCGCGATCTCGAGCGCTGGCGAATTCGCGGCGCCAGCGGGCGCTTGCCCGCCGAGGGCCCGTTCAACCTGGCGCCCTTCGCCCGCGAAAAACTGGTGTTCCAGAACATCATCGCCCACGTGGGCCGGCCCCGGCCGCACATTCTGTTGACTGGGGCCTACGACGCCGGGCAAACGGTCACGCTCGATACCGTGAACAACCTCGTGGCGACCGATGCTCGCGTCGACCTGCAAGGGCTATGCGGGCTGCTCCACTCGCGGTTGGTCAACTGGCTCGTCTACAGCCTGATCTACAACAAGGCGATTCGCACGATGCACTTTGTTCAATACTTCTTAAACAAGATTCCGCTGCCGCTCGATTGGCCCCGGTTGCTTGCCCGACTCGCTCCCGCCGCGAAAGAAAGCCAAGCCGCCTCCGCCGCATTGGCGGAAATCGGCGGGCAATTCGCCGCCCCAGCGCGGGAACAGGCGCTGCGGCTGGCCGAATCGCGGCGGCAAGCCGTGCAAGAAATCGATCGGCTGGTGGACGAGGCGTTCCTTCAGTCGGACGTTTTCGCGGCGAGAGCATAGTTGGCGAGATCTTCGCCGCACTCCAGTTGCGAACCCTCGGGCGCGTCGATGTGCAGCAAAACTTCATCCCCTTCGACGTGTACGATCGTTACCGTGATCTCATTTCCAACGACGACGGCTTGACCTTTTTCACGGGAGATGACGATCATCGCACGTGCTCCTTTGCGATTTTGGTCTGATGCAAAAAGCGAATGAGGACTTGGCCCCGCGCCCTCTCGGCCGTCGCCGGCGTGTCTGCCGCCTAACAAGACAACGGGCGATTTTTCTGCTGGCCGATGCCGGCGACCGACAATCATGCACGTTCTTTGATCGCTTGTCAATCGAATGCTAGCACGGCCGATTGCCAGCACTGCTTACTCGCGCGCCGCCGTGCCTTTGATGGCGGCGACGATGGAGTTCTTGAGTTGCTCCAAAGTGGCCGGCCCGCCGAATGCCTCCTCGGCTTCTTGCATGGCGGAAAGAATTGCGCTGAGGGTCTGCGCCCGGCAAGGCGCTGCGCCGCCGTGGGCGCCGATGGTTTCGCGCAGCCGATCCAACAGCGCGAGTTGCGAGAGAGACAAGCCGAGTTCGGAAGCGTCGCCGGAGTTCGATGCGCTTGGCGCGGGCCGGGCTTCGAAGGGGGCCGGATTGGCGGGCGCGTCGGCGGCGCCGTGGATGGCTTCGAAGACTTCCCGGCGGTGGATCGGAAGCTCGTTCGGCGCGTTGATTCCCAGGCGCACCTTATCGCCCCGAATGTCGACCACGACGATCTCGATATTGCGACCGACGATGATGCTCTCGTCGCGTTTGCGAGTCATGACAAGCATAGCGGTTGCTCGGCGCCAAGCCGGCGTTGGCCCCAGGTCCATACGTTCCCATTATTGGACCGCGCTGCGGCGCCGAAAGCAAACGCTACCCGCCGGCGCCGAGCATGAAAAAACAACCGCACTTGCCGCAATTTAGCGTCACGGCAATTTGGGCGGGGTGCGCAGCTTGAAGCGGGCTGGAGAAAATCAGGCGTCCGAACAAGACCTTCAAGCCGACCCAATGAAAAGACCAGCAGAAAAACCGTCTTCGTCCGAACTGGACCAGAAGGTAAACTACGCGGCGTGGCCGGCAGGAAGCCGGTTTTTCTGCGACAGGAGGTTGCCCGCATGCGCGTTGTTCCGCAAGCCGACGAAGTTCGGCGTCTGGTCGTCCGTACCTTCGAAGAATTCGGGGCCGGTCAAGAGGCCCTGGGGGATCTGAGCGAAACGATTTTGATCAACGACCGCCGCTATCGAGGCCGTTCGTACCGGGCCGAGGAATGGATGGCGATGTGGCTCGTCGAGATCGGTTTGCTGCAGTTCTATGACGGCAACGGCAACATGCTGTTGACGATCAATCTGTTCGAAGAGTGGGAGCCGCAGCGGATGGCGGCCTAGCTTCTCGCCGGTCAAACGTCCGAAGCGTTGCCTTTGGCTGGGAGCGAAAGACGACGGGCGGGCCGTCTGCGCGCCCCGATCCGAACGCGATTAGAGTCCGGAGACCAAGGCGGACAACGACGCGGCCGCGTCGTTGGGCGTCGCCGGCTCGGCCAAGCGGCCCGCCAGTCGAGCGACCAAGACCGCCAACGCCGCCGGCTCGATGGGCTTCGAGGCGTGTTGCTGGAAGCCGGCCGACAAGGCCCGCAGGCAATCTTCTTCGCGGGCGAAGGCCGTCAGGGCGAGCGCGGGCACGTGCTTCGCCTCGGTATCGTCCAGTTCGCGCACCATGCGGATTAGGTCGTAGCCGTCTTCGCCCGGCATCCCGATGTCGCTGACCAGGACGTCGGGCGGGGCCTTCTTGATCAGCGAGAGGGCCTCGCGCGCCGTCGAGACCGCGGTCACGTCCGCCCCGCGCACTTCGAGCACCTTGGCGATCGCTTCTCGGCCGTCGGCCTCGTCGTCGACGACCAACACGCGCAGGCCTTCCAGGTTCACCGCGGCGTAGGCCGACGGATGCGGGCGACTGGCGGCGGCGGGGGAACGGCCGCCGTGTCCTTCGGAAGCCACGGCCGCCACGGGCAGGTTGACGAAAAACGTCGTGCCCCGATTGGCGCCTGCGCTTTCGGCGCTGACGCTGCCGCCGTGCAGTTCGACGACGTGGCGCACGATCGCCAGGCCCAGTCCCAAGCCGCCGTGCGAGCGCTTGCTGCTGCTGTCGGCTTGCCGGAAGCGATCGAAGATATGGGGCAGGAATTCGGGCGGCACGCCCTCCCCCGTGTCGCTCACCTGAATCTGGCTCTTCGAATCGCTGCGCACCAGTTGCGCCGAAACCGTGCCCCCGGCGGGCGTGAACTTGATCGCGTTCACCAACAGGTTCCAGACGACTTGCTGCAGGCGATCGGGATCGCCGGAGACGGCGCTGGCCTCGGAATCGAGCGAGGCTTCGAGGCGAATTCCTTTGGCGTTCGCCGCCGGGCGCACCACGTCGAGCGCCGCCTCGATCACAGAGCACAACGAGATCGGCCGGATGCTGAGCCGCAGCTTTCCGGTGATGATTCTGGACACGTCCAGCAAGTCGTCGATCAGCTTGGCTTGCGAGAGCACGTTCCGTTCGATGATTTCCAAGCCGCGCGAAGATTCCTCCGCATTCAAGGCTCCGGCGCGCAGCAGTTGGGTCCAGCCCAGCATCGCCGTCAGCGGGGTCCGCAGCTCGTGCGAGAGGGTCGCCAGAAACTCGTCCTTGATGCGGTTGGCTTCACGCGCCTCGGAGTTGAGGATGTTTTCGATGGCGATCGACGCCATCTGGGCCAACTGCAAGACCAGGGCCTCGTCGTTCTCGGTGAATTCGCCCTCGCGCTTGGCGGCGAGCTGAATCAGTCCGATCTCGCGACCGTCGCGCCCGACGAGCGGCGCGGCCAGCCAGCCTCGCGCGTCGCGTGCGGCGGGCGAAGACTTCGAGAGCGCCCGCCAGGCGGGCTGCGCGGCGAGTTCCGCCGCCGTCAACCGCCGGCGGCCGTCCATGGCGCGCCACAAGGCGTGGATGTCGGCCCCGTTGGAAAGGTCGAGTTCGCCGTTGCGGCCCGCATGTTCGGGAGAGGCGGACACGAATTTCCTGGCCTTGGCCCAACTTTCGTCCCAGGTCATGACCGTCGCCGCATAGTGCGCGCCGATCACGTCGCGCGCCGTATCCGCGATCAAGCGCAGGATCTTCTCCATCGAGTGCGCCGAGTGGATTTCGAGCGAAACCTGCGTCAGCTTGTGCAACTGCTCCGCGCGCTGCCGGAGCCGCAAGGCTTGCTGCTCCACCTCGCGCGTCTTGCGGCAAAGCTCCAGAAATACGGCGACCTTGGTCCGCAGGACCGCCGGAACGATGGGAGACAGAATATAATCGACCGCGCCCAGAGAATAGCCCTGGGCCACGTGCATGTCGTCGCCGTACGAAGTCACGAAAATGATCGGCGTCGACTCCAGGCTCTTGCGCTGCCGGATCAAGGCGGCCGTTTCGAAGCCGTCCATGCCCGGCATGTTGACGTCGAGCAGAATGACGGCAAAGTCTCGTTCCAATAGATATTTCAGCGCCTGCCGCCCGGAGTCGGCCGTGACGATCGACGGGCAGAGATCGGCCAGCACGGCCGACAGCGCCAACAGTTTGTCGGGCCGATCGTCGACGATCAGGATGCTCAGGTCGTTGTCGCGGTTCGTCATGGAAACTTTTAGCGATGCAGCCAGACTTGCAGCATCGCCAACAAATAATCGGTGTCGACGGGTTTGGCGATGTAGTCGGAGGCGCCCGCTTGCAGGCATTTTTCGCGATCGCCTTTCATCGCCTTCGCCGTCAGCGCGATGATGGGCAGTTCGCCGAACCGCTCCGACGCGCGAATAGCGCGGATCGTGTCGTAGCCGTCCATCGTGGG
>DATNEC010000010.1:0-2810 GCA_035606815.1 Pirellulales bacterium | reverse complement strand
GGCCACGGCGGTGGTCACGGCGGCGATGTTGCGGACCTGGCTGGTCAGGTTGCCGGCCATGAAGTTCACGCTGTCGGTCAAGTCCTTCCAGGTGCCGGCGACGCCCTTCACGTCGGCCTGGCCGCCGAGTTTGCCTTCGGTGCCCACTTCGCGGGCCACGCGCGTGACTTCGGAGGCGAACGAACGGAGCTGATCGACCATCGTGTTGATGGTGTCTTTCAGTTCCAGGATTTCGCCGCGGACGTCGACCGTGATTTTCTTCGACAAGTCGCCGTTGGCCACGGCGGTGGTCACGGCGGCGATGTTGCGGACCTGGCTGGTCAGGTTGCCGGCCATGAAGTTCACGTTGTCGGTCAAGTCCTTCCAGGTGCCGGCCACGCCCTTCACCTTGGCCTGCCCGCCGAGCTTGCCTTCGGTGCCCACTTCGCGGGCCACGCGCGTGACTTCGGAGGCGAACGAGCTGAGCTGATCGACCATCGTATTGACGGTCTTCGCGGTGCGCAAGAATTCGCCCTTCAGCGGCCGGCCCTCGATTTCGAGCGCCATCGACTGCGATAGATCGCCCTTGGCGACGGCGCCGATCACGCGCGCCATTTCGTTCGTGGGATGCACCAGGTCGCTGACCAGCGCGTTGACCGAATCGACCGCGTCGGCCCACGAGCCGCTGACCGCCCCGATACCGGCGCGCTGCGAGATGCGGCCTTCCTTGCCGACGACGCGGCTCAGGCGTTCCAGTTCGTTGGCCATCCGCTGGTTCAACTCGATGACTTCGTTGAAGACGTCGGCGATTTTGCCGTCGATGCCGTCGCCGCCCACCGGCAACCGCGCGGTGAAATTGCCTTTTTTGAGCGCCAGCAGCGCGGCAAGCAGTTTGCGCTGGCTGTAGGCGTCTTCCTGGGTCAGCGCCGCGGCCGCGACTGCGGCGCTTTGCCGGGCCTGCCGGGCCGCCGGCCGCGCGCTGGCCGACCGTCGCGGTTTCTTTTCCTGGGCGCGATGTGCGCCGTTCGTCTTGCCGTTCGCGTCGAGAGTGGCCGTCGTGGCGTCTGAATCGTCCATTGTCGTTGCCATAGCGCTTGATTGCCGTGCGGAGACGGATGTGATCGCCCAAACAACAAAAAAAGCTCCGCGTGCGCGCTGCTGCGCAGGGAGCTGCCGTAGCTTCAGGTTCTTTCGCACCGCCGCCCCTCGTGGGCGATGGTACAGCAAGTGTAGTCTAAAGACGCCGCGGAGGCGGTGTCAACCTGATTACGGGGGCGGGCCGCAGCCGCCCGAAAGGCGCCGGGGCAAGAAAATGAAAGGTTGACATCCTCAGGAGTGGGTGTTAGTTAGGGATTTACCCAATTGCCCCGTCGTGCGAGTTGCAGCGGATTCGGCTATGGCAGCCCGAAGCGCGGAATTTCCATGATTTCCGCGCCTCGGGCTTCTTTTTTGGCATTGGGGAAGGGAGGAAGCAGGGCCAGCGAGGACGGGGCTAAGGGCAAGACGTTGGGCCAATTGGACGATCGACTTCAACGATTCATCGTCGAAAACATCGCTTCCGTTGCGCAACTGGAAGTGCTGCTGCTGCTTAAACAACATCCGCAGCGGGCATGGAACGCCGAGGACGTGGCCCGGGCGCTGTATACTGGCCCCACGCTGATCGGCGCCGAATTGGCCGATTGGGAGTCGCGAGGTCTGCTCGTCTCGCAACCGGACCAACCCGGACATTACCGCTACGCCCCGCGCTCGCCGGAATTGGCCGACACCGTCAACAAGCTCGAACAAGCCTACAAAGAGCGGCGAGTGGCCGTGATCACCGACATTTACTCGAAGCCGGTCGATAAGATCCGCACCTTCGCCGATGCGTTCCGCATTCGCAAGGAACCTTGACCCTCCATGTTGCAACAAACCGTCTACGTGCTCTGTGCGGCGACCAGCTTGGCTTGCGCCTGGTTGTTGATGCGAGGCTACCGCCAGTCGGCGGTGCGGTTGCTATTTTGGAGCGGCCTGTGCTTTTTCGGCCTGGCGGCGGAAAACGCGCTGCTGTTCGTGGATCTTGCCACGCCCGTCTGGTTCGATTTGTCGCTGCCGCGGCGGCTGACCGGGCTGGCCGCCCTGTCGTTGCTGGTGTACGGCCTCGTCTGGGATTCGAAATAAGGAGTCGCAACGCATGGCGAGCTTTCTGATGGGCGCCACGGCCATGGCCTGCGCGGTCGCTGGGCTGTTCTTTTTGCGCTTCTGGCGAGAGACGGGCGATCGGCTGTTCGCCATCTTCGCCGCCGCCTTCTGGCTATTTGGCCTGACTCGGATCGCTTTGGCGGTCCGGCCTTCTCCGAACGTTCACGAAATCAGCGAGCACGAATTCTACATCTATCTCGTGCGGCTGGCGGTGTTCGCCTTGATTCTGCTGGCGGTGCTCGACAAGAACCGGCCGCGGACGAAGGCCGAGACGCCGTAGGATACTGCTTGCAGGAGAACCCTCTCCCAATGGGAGAGGGAATTAGAGCGCGCGGCGAATGCGGCGCGGCGGGCGTCCGCCGCGGCCCATCTTCGGTACGGCCTTCTTGGCCTCGTCCCCATCTTCGCCTGCCGCCGCTTCGCCGCCAACCGGGCCAGATCCATCCGGCATGTCATGGGCCACCGGGCGCGGGACGGCGTCGAAGCCCTCCATCTCGGCGCGCTTCAGCAGGCGGTCGATGCGCATCTCGATCCGCGTCAATTCGCCCCCTTCTTCGGGAGTCACGAAGGTGTAGGCCACTCCTTCGCGGCCCATGCGGCCGGTGCGTCCGACGCGATGCACGTAATCGTCGCAAAAGCTGGGGATGTCGTAG
>DATNEC010000008.1:0-9260 GCA_035606815.1 Pirellulales bacterium | reverse complement strand
AAGGAAGTTGCCCACGACACATATTACACGAGCGTCGTGCACGACGGTCGGACGCTTGAAGTCCCTACTGACCTTGACGACTTGATTTGTTGCTACATGCAACTGACGGCGCAAAATCGGGCAATGTTCGATCGTGGCAGTTTCTGGATGGACATGGCATCGCGCCAATGGACGATCTCGCTTTCCGCGTCTTTCGCTTCGCTCGTTATCGCCATTGAGGCTTTAGGAGATTGCAAGAAACAGTCAAGAGCCAGATTCAACGATTACCTGGAACAGTTCGCACCGGGCGCCAGCCTGCGAGATCGGCGAAAGATAATGTACGACCTTCGCAATGAGATCTTGCACGGCAGCGGCCTCATGCGAATGGATCGAGACGCCGACTTCGGCTGGTCGCCGCCGGAACAAGGCGACAAGGATCTGATGGAAGAGTTATTGGGCCTAACCAAGCTCTCGATGCGCAAATGGCTCAGATCCCCGCCGTAAAATGAGTACATTGAGCAAGGCACCGACCTCAAGCCACGAGAGCGCTTGCTTGCCAAACGACTGGGGATGTCGAAGCCGGAATGCTCGAAGAAGACGCGAGTTCCGTCGCCAGCGGGTTACTCATTCCTCAGCTCACCGCTTTCCTTACGATCGCGGCGATCTTGGCCTCTTCTGCGGCGGTCAAGGCGGTGAGCGCGAAGGCGGTCGGCCACATGGCGCCGTCGTCGAGCTGCGCCTCGTGCATGAAGCCGAGGGTCGCGTAGCGGGTCTTGAACTTCGCCGCGCTTTGGAAGAAGCAGACCACCTTGCCGTCCTTGGAATAGGCCGGCATCCCGTACCAGGTTCTGGGCGAGAGGCCCGGCGCGTTGGCTTTGACGATCGCATGGAGCCGCTCGCCGAGGGCGCGATCGTGCGGCGGCATCGCGGCGAACGCCGCCAGCACGGCGGCTTCCCCGTCCTCCTTGTCCGCCCGCGCGGGCGTTTTCTTGGTGATCGCCTTTTTCGCGCCCCCCTTCTTCACTGCCCCCTTCTTCGCGGCCTGCGTGGCGCTTCGGTTATTGTCAGCCATGTTGGTTCCCTTTCGTTCGATGCGTCTAAAGCCGCAGGAGTCTCAGCGCTAAGAGCCTATCCGAGAGCTCCCTCTCCCTTCTGGGAGAGGGCTGGGGTGAGGGCGTGCTGATGAGGCGATTCCCCCTCACCCTCTCCCAAAGGGAGAGGGGACTTTTCCCGCCTGTCGGCCGGTTATCGTATAGGCTCTACGTTGTCGCCACCAGCAGTTCCTCCGCATTATTGGGCGGGCGCAAGCCGTCCGTCCGGCCCGCAAAGTAGCGATCGGTAAGCATGGCCGCCGACACGTGCCGGACTTCCTGAAAGCCGGCCTCACGGGCCAGTGTCAGCATCTCCGCCGGCGTGAAGAAGCTGAGGAAAGGCGTCCCGCTGGCTCGCGCCCCTTTCTCCGCCATCTCGAATCCGGGGCGCACTTCGGGCGCCATGAGTTCCAGCGGCAGCAGGAACGTCATGGCGAGCGTGGAGCCCGGCGCCAGCGCCGCGACTTGCCGCAACATGGCCGCGATCGCATCCCTGGTCAGGTACATGCTGACGCCGGCGGAGGCCACGACCGCCGGCTGGGCGGCATCGAAGCCAGCCGCCCCCAGCGCCTCCCACCAAGCCTCGCCCGCCTCGAAATCGACCGGCACGAATCGCAGCCACTGCGCGACGCCGAAGCCGAGGTTGACGAGCCGCTGTCGCTTCCAGGCCTGAGGACCGGGCCGATCGACCTCGAACACAACCAAGCGGGACGCGATTTCCGGCCTGCGCTGGGCGAAGGTGTCGAGGCCCGCTCCGAGGATGACGTACTGCCCGACGCCGCGGGCGGCTTGTTCCGCGACGAGATCTTCGATGAAGCGAGCGCGGGCCAAGATCGAGGCGCGGAAAGGCTTCGTGAAGGGGCCCATGTCCGGACGGCTGCGCCATCCGTCGGCCGGGGCCGCCAGCTTCAGCCCGACGTCGTCTTCGAGCACGTGCGGCGGCGGATCGACTTCCAGGTGCAGCGCCCGCCACAAGGCCACCCGCACCGCTGTACTATCTGGCGCCGCGATTGGCTTCTCCAGGCCCATGTTCCCTCGCCTCGATTTGCTCCGTACAGATCGGTAAAACATCGGCCCGCAACACGGCGCAAACCGCCGGGTGAATTCTCGAATGCCGCCGGAAAAAGTTCAATGGCCGTTGCGAGTTCCACGTTCCGGTGCGATTTCCCCTCAATTCCTGCCGATCCGCCAGCCGAACACAATTTCCAGATGGCTTGATTTTGGCGGTCGCGCGGCCTAGGATTGCCGAAGTAGGAGTATACTTCAGGCGTCCTGCGGCGAGCGGGCAGACTTTAACGGCGATATTCAGCCCGGCACTTATCATGATCCGCAAGCTTCCGACGCACCCGGTCTTGTTCGCGTGTTCGCGGCATTTCTGTTCGGCGTGCTCTTGTACCGCGTGCTCCTGTATGCGGTAAATCGGCCGGACGCTTTCTTGTCGCCGCCGTTTCGTTTCCCGCCACCTTCGTCATCTGCCGCGCGCGTTTGCACCAGACCGCTCGATAAACGCCGCGGGGAGCAATCCAAACATGGCTTCCGATTTTCGCCTGAAAGAACAACTGCCCGAGCTGACCAGCCGCATCGTCGAGACCTACACCGAGGTCGGCACGATCAACCACCTGGGCCATTGCCCGCTGCCGAATTACGACGTGGTGATCGACGTCGTCGAGGAACTGAAAGAGATCCTCTATCCGGGCTATCGCCGCCGCGAAGGGCTGCACCTGGGCAACGTGACCTATCACGTCGGCGACCTGATCGACGGCCTGCACGACAAGCTGACCACTCAAATCGGCCGCGCCTTGCGGCATGAGGCCGCGCGCGATTGCAACCCCGGCGACGACGCCGATTTCGAGGCGCTCGGCCAGGCCAAGGCGATCCAGTTTCTCGAACAACTGCCCGATCTGCGCCGCGCGTTGGCGCTCGACGTGCGGGCCGCGTACGAAGGCGACCCGGCCGTGCGCTGCCCCGACGAAGTGATTTTTTGCTATCCGGGGTTGGAGGCCGTGACCGTCTATCGCCTGGCCCACCTGCTATGGGATCTCGAAGTGCCGCTGATTCCGCGGATGATGACCGAGTGGGCGCATAGCAAGACGGGCATCGACATCCATCCGGGCGCCCATATCGGCCGGCATTTTTTCATCGACCACGGCACCGGGGTGGTGATCGGCGAGACCTGCGAGATCGGCGATCACGTGAAGCTGTATCAAGGCGTGACGCTCGGCGCGTTGAGCTTCGCCACCGACGGCGAGGGCCAGTTGGTGCGCGGCACGAAGCGGCATCCGACGATCGAAGACCGGGTGGTGATCTACGCCAACGCCACCATTCTCGGCGGCGCCACGGTGATCGGCCACGATTCGGTGGTCGGCTCCAGCGTCTGGCTCACCCGCAGCGTCGATCCCCACACGACGGTCGTGCTCGAAAAGCCCAAGCTCCGCATGCGGGCCGAGAACGAACTGCCGTCGGAGATGGCGAATTTTCAGATTTAGGCCAAACGCTTCCGCCGGGAGACGAGATCGCGTATTTTATATACTGGGGTAGCTGTCCCTGTCTGGAGCCTGCTATGAGCGTCACCATCGCAGCCGTTTATGAAAACGGCGTTTTGAGACCGCAACAGCCTTTGGATTTGGCGGAAGGCGCCCAGGTTCAGGTAACGATCAATGCGGCGGCGCTCGTGGATCCGATCGCGGGCGTAATCGGCATCTGTGAAAGCGGCCGACCCAATGGCGCCAGCGACCACGACTACTTCATCTACCCGAAAAGCCGGTCGTGATCTTCATCGACACATGGGCATGGATTGCGCTGGCTGATCGTAGCGACTCCTATCACGCGCCGGCGATCGTGCGGCACAAGCAGTTGACGGAAACGGGCGCGAAGTACCTTACAAGCGACTACGTCATCGGCGAAACGATCACCTATCTCTATGGCGCCGTGCCCGAGCGCCAGGCTCAGGCGTTTATCGCGTCTCTGTTGGCTGCGGCCGATGCGGCAACCTACGAATTCGTTCACGTTTCGGCCCATCAGTTTCGCCGCGCTTGGTGGCTGACGGCAGAAATATCGCGACAAGCCCGCCATTTCATTCGTCGACTTCACCTCGATGGTTGTCATGCAGGACATGGGCGTCAACGAGATTTTCACGGGCGATGCTCATTTTGAGCAAGTTGGTCTCGGTTTTCAGCTCATTCGCTAGGGCTCGCAGTTCGCCAAAATTCGCTCCCCTGCTGCGCCAACACGTCAGCGGTCCCCGCGGACGTCGTAGCAAAACAAGCTGTCCTGATCGCGCAGGTAGAGCCGTCCGTCGGCGACCACCGGGTGCGGCCAACTGGGCTTGTCGGCGCGTTCGGGCTGGTCGAAGCGACCTAGCAACTCGAACTTCTCGGGCGTGGCCTTGACCAGGCTGACCGGCCCCCCTTCGCTGCGGCAAAACAGCATCCCGTCGGCGTAGGTCAGCGAGCACTTGCCGCAACTGCGGTCCTTCCACTGCATTTTGCCGGTCTTGTAGTCGAGACAGGTCAACACGCCGGGATCGTCGCTGCCGTAAAGATACCCGTCGAGCAGCAGCATCCCGCCGTGATGGTTCTTCATCTCTTTGGTGTAGTAAACCTCTTCGGTCTTGAATTCCTTGTTCTGCCGTTCGACGTGGACCAATCCGCCCCCCTGGCCATAGCCCGAGGCGGCGAACACGTCGCCGTCGGCGAACAGCGGGGTCGAAGCGTTGGCCGTGCCGTTGGCCGGCGCGTCGTAGCGCCAGAGGAATTCGCCATTCTTGGCGTTCACCGCGATCACGCCTTTCTTGGTGAACTGCACATACTGCGGCACGCCGCCGATCTCGACCTTGATGATCGAAGCATAGTCGGCCACGTCGCCCACTTTGGCCGACCAGACCGGCTCGCCGTTCTTTTTTTGCAGCGCCAACATCGTGGCTTGCTCGCCGCCCGGAGTGCAGAGCAAGAGCGGACCGTCGATGAGCACGCTTTCGGCGTAGCCCCAGCCGCCCACTTTGCCGCCGAACTCCTTGGGCAAATCGTGTCGCCAAACGATGTCGCCCTTCAAAGCGTTGCAGCAGACGAGATCGCCGTTCAGGCCAAGGGCGTATACGCGGTTGCCGTCGACGGTCGGCGTCGAACGCGGGCCGGCATAGCCTCCGCCGCCGTGCCGCACCGGGCCGATCTCGGTCGCCCAGACCTGCTTGCCCTGCTGGGTGCGGTCCAAGGCCATCAGCCATTCCTGGCCATCGCGGTTGCCCATTTCATAGATCAATTTGCCGGACACGCTGGGCGTCGAGTAGCCCTCGCCCAAGCCCGTGGCCTTCCACAATAGTTTTGGTCCTTCTTCGGGCCACGACTTCAGCAGTCCGGTTTCTTTCGACAAGCCGGTGCGTTGCGGACCGCGCCAAGAAGGCCAATCTCTGGCCGAGGGGCTGTTGCGGCGAGAATCCGCGCCGATCAAGGCCAACGCGGCGACTCCGACGAATAGTGTTTGCAACTTCATGGCGGGCTGAGTCCTAGGCGGGAATGGATGGGTAGGCGTCTTCTATTTTGCACAAGCCGCGGAAAGCCGCAAGCTGATTCTGCCAACGAGCGAGAACGTCGGGCGGTATCCGCCGCGGGGGCGATCGACGCGGATGAGGAACTCGGCGGCAAAAAGTCGCGGGAAAACGGTGGTAGGGCGGCCATCGGCACGTTATCGTAGACAGTTCCGTGGAATCCGTTTTTCCGATCCCGTTCCGATTCAGACCGACAGGCAAGGAGTGGTAGATATGGCTCGTCGAAACAGCCGTCGACAATTTTTGCAGACGACCGCCGCGACCGGCATCGGCTTTTGGGTGGCCGGCGGCTTGCAGGCCGAGGAGAGCAAGTCCCCCAACCAGCGCATTCGCATGGCCTGCGTCGGCGTCGGCGGCAAGGGCTCGAGCGATTCGAGCGACGCCGCCAAGCACGGCGACATCGTGGCCATTTGCGACATCGACGATAAGACGCTGGACGGGGCCTCGAAGAAAGAGGGCTTCGGAAAAGCCAAGAAGTACAATGACTTCCGCAAGATGTTCGACGAGCTGGGCGGCGGCATCGACGCCGTGACCGTCAGCACCCCCGACCACAACCATGCGGCGATCGCCGTGATGGCAATGCGGATGGGCAAGCATTGCTTCTGCCAGAAGCCGCTGACCCACTCGCTGCACGAAGCCCGCGTGATGGCCGAAGTGGCCCGCGAAAAGAAGGTCGCCACGCAGATGGGCAACCAAGGCACGGCCAACGACTCGCTCCGTCGAGCGGCGGCGATCATTCAGTCGGGCGCGCTGGGCAGTGTCAAGGAAGTCCACGTCTGGACGAACCGGCCAATCTGGCCGCAAGGCGAAGACAAACTTCCCGAAGCGCCCGTGCCGCCGCAAGTCCACTGGGAGCAATGGATCGGTCCGGCGCCCTATCGGCCCTACGCGGTCGGCTATCACCCGTTCGCTTGGCGCGGCTTCTGGGACTTCGGCACCGGCGCGCTCGGCGACATGGCCTGCCACACGGTGAACATGCCCTTCATGGCACTGAACCTGCGCGACCCGACCTCGGTGCAGGCCCAAACCTCGGGCCACAACAAAGACAGCTACCCGAAGTGGTCGGTCATCAAGTTCGAGTTCCCCTCGAACGGCAAGCGTTCGGCGGTGAACATGACCTGGTACGACGGCGGCAAGAAGCCCGGCGCCGAACTGCTCGACGGCAAACAGCCCGAGGCGAGCGGGGCATTGGTCATCGGCGATAAGGGCAAGTTGTATGCTCCCGGCGACTATGCGGAAAAGCCGCTCCAACTCTTGGGGGGAATCAGCGAGCCGAAAGTCGAGTTCCGTCGTGCGCCGGACCAAGACCACTTCAAGGAATGGATTACCGCCATCAAAGGCGGCGATGCCGCGACTTCCAACTTCGCCGAGTATTCCGGCCCATTGACCGAGACGATCTTGTTGGGCAATCTGGCCGTGTGGGCCGCCCCCAGCAAGGACGAGATCGGCAAGAAGATCGAATGGGACGCCAAGAACCTCAAGGCGACCAACGCCCCCGAGGTCGAATTGGTCATCCGGCCGAAGTTCCGCGAAGGTTACACGCTGTAGTCGTTTCGCGACGGAGCAAAAATCGAGCAACACCCGCCGCGGGCTTCCGGCCGAAACGCCGAGGAGCCCGCGGTTTTTCCTCCGGGGAAGCATTTCCATGAAGCACTCTCGCAACTTCGTCGCTCGTCTTCCGCGGACCTTTTCGATCATGACGCTGCTGCTTCCTTTCGCCGGTGCGCTGCGGGCCGCCGAAGAATTTCCGCCCGTCGCCGAACTGCCCGCCAAGGCGGCCCTGCCCGATCCGCTCGTGATGTTCGACGGCCAACGGGTGAAAACAAAGGAAGACTGGTATGCAAAGCGCCGGCCCGAACTCAAAGCCCTGTTCCAGCATTACATGTACGGCTATGCCCCGCCGGCCCCCGACAAGATCGAAGCAAAAGTCGAGCGCGTCGATCCCAAGTTCTGCGGCGGCAAGGCGACCAAGAAAGAAGTCGCCATCTCGTTCGGGCCGGCCGGCACGCCGCCGATTCATTTGCTGGTGGTCACGCCGAACGGGCGCCGCCCGGCGCCCGCCTTCGTGGGACTCAACTTCTGCGGCAACCATACGCTCTTGGCCGACAAGAGCGTTGCTTTGCCCGAAGCCTGGCTGCCGGAACGTTGTCCGGGTTGCGTCGATCATCGGGCGACTGACGCGGGCCGCGGCGCCCAGATCGACGTCTGGAACTTGGAAGGTTCGATCGATCGCGGCTATGCCGTGGCGACGTTCTATAGCGGCGACGTCGACCCCGACAGGCCCGACTTCGCCGACGGCGTGCATCCGCACTACCTGAAGGCGGACCAAACGCAATTAGGCCCGCACGAGTGGGGCACGATCGCCGCCTGGGCCTGGGGCCTCAGCCGGGCGGTCGATTATCTCGTGACCGACAAGGACATCGACGCCAAGCGGATCGCCGCCGTCGGGCATTCGCGGCTCGGCAAGACGGCCATCTTGGCCGCCGCGATGGACGAACGGATCGCGATGGCGATTCCGCTGCAAGCCGGTTGCGGCGGCACGGCGCCCAGCCGAGGCAAGATCGGCGAGTCCGTCAAACGCATCAACGAAGCGTTTCCGCACTGGTTCAACGACGAGTTCCCGCTATTCAACGAGCAGGTCGAAAAATTGCCGTTCGACCAGAACTGCCTGGTGGCGCTGGTCGCACCGCGGCCGGTGCTGTTCGCCAATGCGGTCGAGGACGAATGGGCCAATCCGGCCGGGCAGTTCGAAGTGCTCCAGGCGGCCGACGGGGTTTATCGTTTTCTCGGCGCCGGCGGCTTGGACGCCAAGGAAATGCCGGCGCCTGGCAAGCTCGTCGACAGCACGCTGGGCTACTTCATTCGCCCCGGCAAGCATTCGATGAACAAAGTCGACTGGGAGGCGTTTTGGGACTTCGCCGACAAGCATTTCGGCAAGCCCTAGCTCGCTCAATCCTTGGCCTTCTTGAAACCCGCGTCGATCAGTTGCTCGTAGCCCGGCTTCAGGCAGCGCACCTCGTAACCGAGCTTCTTCAGAATGTCGCCGGCGGCCAGCGCCCGTTTGCCAACGGCGCAATGCGTGTAGACGATCTTGTCCTTGGGCAGCTTCTTTGCCAACTGCTTGGGGTCGACGCCCGCTTTCAGTTCGCTCAGCGGCAGAAAGACGGCGCCCTCGACGTGACCGTCGTCCCATTCGGATTTCTCCCGCACGTCGGCCAGCACGGCCTTCTTTTTTTCAACATTCTCCCTGACCTTTGGCAAAGAGTCCTTGGTCGGCTCGGCGGCGAGGACGAGCAAAGCAGACGGCAATAGGGCCGCGAATAGGGTGAGGATCGCAGTGCGAACATTGAACATCAGTCGCTCCTAATTCAGTTGAATTCAGGTTCATCCGATTCTTGCGTACGTCCTGCCCTAAGTCATCAGTCACGGTGGATTTTTTAGGCATCAACTCCAATGCGCAAAGGCAACTGGGAAGGATCTTGAGAGGGCGGCCGGCTGATGAGACGGGGCTCGTCGAATTTCAACGTCCTTTGGACATCGGAGCCATTCCAAAAAATCCAACCGTCCACTCGCCGTTCGGCTTCCATTTGCCCGCAGATTCGGGCGAAGAGCGGAGAAGGTGCATAACAAACGGATAAACCTGAATT
>DATNEC010000693.1:0-5481 GCA_035606815.1 Pirellulales bacterium | reverse complement strand
CGCGGTCCGAGGGCTGGGCAGCCGCAGTGCCCGGCACGTCATGAGCCGGGCCGAGTTGCTGGTGCTGGAGGTGATCGTTCACCTGGCCGAAGGCTACCGGCGGCGGTGCGACGAATGGCAGCGCCCCCTGGAGCAAAAGCTACTTTTTCTGGAGGGATGAAGGGATTGGATGAAGCGATAATCCGATCGAGGGAAGGCCAAACGCGGCGCCGCGCCGTAGAATGTCGATAGGCTGAAGTGTGAGGGATCTGTTGGGTAAATGTCGCGCCGGAAAGGGCCTAACCGGGCGCCGGAGAATGACGCCATGTCAAAGGTCAAGCAAGCTGCCATTTTCCTTCTGATAATGGGCCTGACCGTTGCGGGCGGCGCCAAGGGCTTGCTCGCCGGCGAAAAGGCGTACTTGGGCGTCGAAACGCGGCCGCCTGCCGCGGCAGCCGTGCCGGCCGACGCAAAAGACCGCGATCGTTATCGGTATGAAAACGGTCGTTGGTGGTATCAGCTTCCCAATGGACGGATGGTGCTGTGGAGCGGCACGAAGTGGGTTGGCATGCAGCCCAAGCCGCATATCACGCCGCCGGCTTGGCAGCCGCGCGCCGGCTTCGACACGACGTTTCGTTCCGACCTCGACATGCGGCATGCCCGGCTAGCCGAAGAGCAGGCGCCCAGTTCGTCGCTCTCGGCGCTCGACGCGGCCCGCTCCGCGCAAACGCCGACGTTTCCTGAGCCCGGCTACGTCGAAGATTTCTGGCTGCGGCGATACAACTACAATTTCGGCAGCTACGGTCCGGGACCGGGGGCCTTTAGCTCCCCGTTCTATCGCCACAGCATCTTTCCGGCGCCCGTCGGCCCCTTCAATTACGGCAGCTTCGGCCCGTACATGGGCGGCGGCCTGACCGGCGGCATGGCCAACGGTTTTCTGGGCCGCTGGCCATGACGTGAACGCGCCGCTGCTGTTTCCGAAACGAGGAGAGTTGCAAGTCGATGGCGAATCCCGATGCAATTATCGACGAGATTCATCAAACTCGTCGGCAAATCGCCGAGAAGTTCGGCGGCGACATCGTTGCCATGCTCGAAGACGCCCGGAAGCGAAAAGACGCTTCGGGACGGGTCATTTGGCCGGGACCGTCGCCGAACAAAACGTCGAACTCGGCGGAGGGCGGATCAGCGCATTGAGTCCGCGGAGAATGCGGCCTCGAAGGGCAGCAGCGGGGGCTACTTGGTTTCGGCGGCTGCATCGAGCCGATGGGCCGTCTGTTCGACGTTGCCGGAGTCGTCCTTGGCGTAGGCCACGATCTTTCCATCGACCGCCGGCTCAATCGCCGCTTCCCAATCGCAAACGCCCGCCGCCCGCGATACGATCCGCGCTTCGTGGTCGTTGACCAAGATCGAAACGATCTCGCCGTTGTCGTGCGAGACGCCCCGCACGACGAGCCGATCGTGCTCGCGCCGCGCCGAAGTGACGATCGTGGCCGGGGGAACGTCGTCCAGCTCGGCGAGCAGTTCCGGCCAGGCGACGCCGCCGACTTCGGCCACCGCCGATTCGTCGCCGGTCAACGGCGGCAGCGCGCGGTAGCGGTTGCCGTCGGCCAGCAAGTCCTTGGCCTTGGTGCTGACGATTTTGGCGTGGCGGCCAGGGCCGAAATAATCGTGGACGAAGTAAGGCACTCCGTGGGCCACGTAGGGATCGACGCGCAGCGAGCCGCCGCGGTTGAAGACCGGCCGCCGCCCGTCCTCGCTTTTCCAGACCACGTTGCGAAAGTGGCTTTCGGCGCCGCCCGACAGGTTGTTGTCGGTCATGTGGACGACCGGATGCCCTTGGTTGCCGCCGCGAAGATCTTCGATCGTCAGGCCGTCGACCGTGAAGCTGCCGTTCTGCGCGCTGGCGTCGTCCATGCCGCGGTTGAACGGCTCGGAACCGGTGTTCGATAAGTGCACGTCGCGATAGACGTGGTTGTCGAACGCCGGCCGATAAACCCCATACTCGACGCGATCGATGCGCAGCCCGTCGATCAGCATCGAGGGGCTTTGCGGGCGGAAGGCGTAGTGGGCCTCCCAGATGGCGAAGCGGCGAATGACGTGCGGATGGCTCGCGTCGGGGCTGGTCCAATCGACGTTCTTGATGCTCTGGAGCATCCGCTCGTCGCGAATGCCGTCGTCCGGCTGCGAGTCGCCGTTGGCCGCGACGACCATCCCGGCGAAGTTGGTGTGCGCTTCGTTGTCCTCGAACCGCCAGATCGGAATCGTGCGGACGTCGACCGTTTGCTTCTTGCCGTCGGGCTGCAAGATCGGCAAATGGCTGTCGGCCTGCGAGGTGTTCTGCATGTCGTAGCGAAAGCCGTACTGATCGTTCTCGCAGCCGACGTTGCGGACCAGCGTGTTGCGGCCGTTGGCCCACCAGAAGGCGGCGCCCTCGTTCGTGTCGAAGCCGAGCACTTGCTTCGGCAGCCGCTTGCCGGCATACGACTGCACGCCCAGGTTGCGGTCGAGCAGGTTATAGAGTTCGGTCCCGTCTTCGAGGAAGAAGCCGTGTCCGACGCTTTGAAAGCCCACGCAGTCGCGCACCACGAGATATTGCGTACCGTGGATCGTGACCCAGCGGTTGTGCGAATCGACGATCGCCGCGCCTTGCACGCCGCTGCCGCGCATCGTGTCGCCGATGAGGTGAAAGTGGATCGCGTAGCGGCCCAGCACGCCTTCTTTGCCCAGATGGGCGAAGCGGGCGTAGCTGATGCCGCCCCGGCTGAAGCGATGATAAACCGTGTGCCCGCGCGGGCCGGTTGGATCGGCGCTTTCGACGATTACGTTGCGCGAGAGATTGGCCGCTTCGCTGCGGAATTCGCCGGCCCCGTAATGCTCGAATTCCAACGGCCGGTCGAGCGAGAGCGTCGCCCCGTCGATCGCCGCAATGCGGCGAGCTTCGGTCTGGGCCGGGCCGAGCTTTCCGGGCTTGGCGCGATACGAGCCGCCCCCCGTGCGCTTCGACGCCGTGACGATCAGCTCATCGCCCACGCGCCAGTCGGCGACGGCCTCGGAGAGAACCAGCTTGTCGTCGCCCGGCTTGGCGTCGGCGCCGAGCTTGAGCCAGGTGCGATTCATGGGCGCGCCGTGAAACTCCATTCTGGCCGAACAACAGGCGATCGCCGGCGCGTCGTCTTTGGGCATGCCTTCGAGATAATGCAGCCGAATCCGCGCCGCAAACTCGGCGGGGATCGGCTCGTCGGGCGTGCCGACCAAGAGCGCCGGCATTCCGCCCTCGGGCGCGTCGCTCGGTTCGCCGGCCAGGTTGGCGCCGCGGAAATCGCACGCGAACCCGCTCTCGCTGCACGTGTCGCTGTTTTGCACTTTCAATAAGCCGACATTCAGCTCGGTATTGCGGTGGCGGGCGAAGCGGAGCGTGCCGACGACTTGGATCAGCCGGATCACGTCCTTGCCGGCCGCGTCGTATTCGACCGTCGTGCCGCGGCTGACGAGCACGCGGTCGCCTGTTTTCGGCACGCGCGCCGGCGCCCAGGTCTTGGCGTCGGTCCAGGCGCCGTCCTTGACCGAGCGCAGTGAAAACTGAACGTGTCCTTGGTGGTCTTCGTGCTGGCCGCGCGCGGCGTGGGTGGGCCAAAGAAGGAGGCTCGCCGCCAGGGAAAAAACCGTACCAATAAGTCGCTGACTGGGCATGAACGGCTCCTTGATAACAAGCGTCGATAAGGCCCGCTTCGGACGCGACGAAGCGATCTTCATTTCAAGACTCGCCGAAGCCCCTGGCAATCGTGTGCCGAACGAGCGCGCCGGCCGCATCTGGCGCGCCGCACCGATGCCTCGCTTCCCAGGCTCAGCACGTCACAGTCTAACACTCGCCGAGGGCGGGCGACAGCTTCCACTTTTGACAAGGCGTGAGATGGGGCGCAAGTAGACAGTCTCTGTTTTTGGCGATTCCGGAGAACTTGCGGACGGTTTCCGCCCGTAACTCAAGCGCGCGAGGGGATCCCGCCGTCCGCGACCGCAGTCGCTGCGCAAGCAAACTGCCAGGGGAGATGAAACCCCTGGCAGTGCTTGCGTCGAAAGGAGCCGAACTTTTAGCGCCATCCACTACTTGGCGCTCTGTCGCTCTGGCGGCTTAGTGATGGCCATTTCCGTTTCCATTTCCATTGCCATTCCCCTTGCCGCCGCCGTGGTGATTGAAATACTCATCCGAACCGACGAAGCCGGAAATCACCTGCTCGTTGGTCATGCCGTTGCGGAAGGCGGCGACCCAATTGGCGACTTCCGCGCCGCCGGCATCGCGGCCCAAGAAGGTCTGATAGTCGTCTTGGACCGTGGCGCCTTCGCGCTCCGAACTGCCGGCGAAGCCCTGCGCGACGTTCGACCGAGCGCCGCCCCCGGAGAGCACCTGGACCCAGAAGGCTTCGCCTTGCGCATCGGGCAAGCGGCCGAGCAGGTCGAAGTACATTTCGTCGACCCAGCTCTTGTTCGTGCCGCCGCTGTGCTCGAAGAACTCCGAAGAGCCGATGAACTGCGACTCAAGCTGTTCGTCGGTCATGCCGCCGCGCAGCCGGCTAAGCCAGAAATTCAGCCCGCCGTCGTCGGCGTCGCGACCCAAGAAGCGTTGGTAGTCCTGGCGGATTCCGCGTTCGAGGAACTCATCGCTGTTGGTCAGCAACGAGGCGAACTGTTGCCGTGAGAGGCCATGCTCCAAAGCGTTCACGAAGAAGGCCAGGCTGGCGCGATCGACCGCCCGCTCCAGAATGTCTTCGAAAGCGTCCGACACGAACTGGTCGTCGCTGTCGAAGTCGGAGGAGCCGAGCAGGGCCACGGAATGGGCCGTGGCGGTGGCGCCCCCTTCGTCCTGGATCGTGACCTTCACGGGGAATTGGCCGGCGGCGGCATAAGTATGGCTGCCGACCACATTGAACGTGACATTGGAGGCCGAGACCGTGCCGGTCGAGGTGGAACCGTCGCCCCAGTCGATCGTGGCGGTGTAATCGCTCGTTGGATCGGCGCCGCCCACGTCGGTGAAGCTGGCCACCGTCAGATTCGCGACGCTCAAGCCCTGGTTGACCAGGATCGGGTTGCCCGCGGCCAAGAGCGGAGCGTCGGAGACTTGCACCGCGTCGGCGGCCGTGATCGTGTTGCCGTTGTTATCGTGCAGCGTGACCACGACATTTTGGGCGCCTTGCTCGGCGTAAGTGTGATGTCCCGAGATCAAGAAGCCGCCGCTGCCCGTGGCGGCGACCGTGCCGGCCGACGAGGAGCCGTCGCCCCAGTCGATCGTGGCCGTGAAATCGGAGGCGGCGGCCGTGGCCGCGGACGCCGCGAAAGCGGCGACGGCGCCGTGGAACGCCAGCCCTTCGGTCGCCGCCAGCGTGGCGCCGACGATCGACAGCGGACTGGTATCGCTGGCCGGCTGCAAGCTGCCGAACAGGCTGAATGGGCCGGGCGTCATGGAGGCGACGTCGACGTCGCCGTTGCCCGAGACGTTCAGATCGGCCG
>DATNEC010000684.1:0-4361 GCA_035606815.1 Pirellulales bacterium | reverse complement strand
CCTCACTCAGGCCGCCTGGGACGTCGAGGCCGCCCGCCGGTTGCGCGAGCGGCTGGCGAAGTTGAGCGGGCTGGGGATTTATGTCATCGACGTGGGGGTCGAGGAGCCGCGGAACCTGGCTCTGGGCGAGATCCGCTTGTCGAGCGAGGTTCTGGCCCGCAACCGGCATTGGTCGCTGGCCACCGACGTGACGAGCGTCGGAGAAGAAGACGATCGCGCGGTCGAAATTTATTTGTTCGACGGCGAAGGCAAGGCCGAAAAACGCGGTCAACAATCGGTCAACGCCCGGCCGGGCGAGTCGCACAACGTCGAATTTTCGCTGGGCGGCCTCGAAGCCGGAGCGCACCAGGGCTATGTGCGCATGGTCGGGACCGACGGTCTGCCCTGCGACAATCGCCGATTTTTCACCGTCGAGGTCAAGCCGCCTTGGAAAGTCCTGGTGGCCGCGGCGCCGCCGGCGACCGGGCGTGCGTTGAGCCTGACCGAAGCCCTGGCGCCGAGCGCGTGGCGCAAAACGGGCCAAGCCCGCTTCGATTGCCAGGTCGTCCGCTTCGACCAACTCGCCGAGCAACCGCTGGAAGGCGTGGCCGTCGTCGCGCTGGTCGATCCGGGGGCTCTCGGCGACGCCGTTTGGGAACAACTCGGCGCCTACGTGCAAAAAGGGGGCGGCGTGGCGATCTTTCTCGGCGCCGCCGCACAGCCTGCCTTGTTGAACAAGCCGGCGCCCCAGTTGTTGCTGTCGGGTGAATTGGGACACCTGCCGGCCCGCTATCCCGAGGGCGATCTATTTCTTTCGACCGAACATAGCCAGCATCCGCTGGTGGCCAAGTTCGCGCCGCTGGCCGGCGCCGTGCCTTGGGAGATGCTGCCGGTCTATATGTATTGGCAACTGCCCAAGCTGGCCAAAGGCGTGGCCACGGTCGCCAGCTATCGCAACAACAAGCCGGCGGTGCTGGAAAAGCCGCTGGGCAAAGGCCGCGTCGTGACCATGACGACCCCCATTTCCGAAGGACCGGAAACTTCGGAAGACAATCGCTGGAACCGGCTGGCCACCGGGCTAGACAATTGGCCCTTCGTGATGTTGATGGACCAGATGTTTTCCTACCTGGCCGGCAGCGCCGAAGGGAAGTTGAATTACATCGCCGGCGAGACGGTCGTGCTGCCGCTGGCGCCTGACCAACCCCTCTCGACCTATTTGCTCTCGACGCCCCGCGGCGATTCGTTCCGCCAAACCATCGACGACAAACAACATGCGATCATCGTGCCCAACGCCGAGCGCGTGGGCAATTATCGCATCAAGGCGGGGGGCGACACGCAGGGCCTCGACCGCGGCTTCAGCGTGAATCTGCCCGTCGCGGCGAGCAACCTCGATCGGTTCGACGAAGCGAAGCTGAAAGACGTGTTCGGCGAGACCGAATTCCGCCTGGCGCACAGCCGCGAGGAGATCGATCGCGACGTCAGCGCGGGCCGCGTCGGGCAAGAACTGTTTCCGTATTTGATCGTGCTCATCGCCATCGTCCTCGGCTGCGAGCAACTGTTGGCCAACCGCTTTTATAAGACTGCCCTCACCTAACCTCTCCCGGAGGGAGAGGGATAATCATGACCGGCATCCTGGCACAGACGACCTCCACCGGCTTGGGCGGTCTGGTGCGGCTCACTTTCGCTCCCGTCGGCGCGCCGAGTTTCGGCCCTTGGCTAGTAGTCGTGATCGGCGTCGTGCTGTTGGCGCTGCTTTGGTTCGGGCCTGCGGGGCGCAAGATTTCGCCCGGCCGGCGCCGCGTGCTGGCGGCGCTGCGCGTGCTGGTGATTCTGCTGGTGCTGTTGGCCATGCTGCGGCCGACGTTGGTGCGGACCAAGATCACCAAGCAATCGGCGACGTTGATCGTGCTCGTCGATCGCTCTCGGAGCATGCTCGTGACCGACGGCGTGGGCAAGAAAAGCCGCTGGGATGCGCTCAAGGCGGCCATGCGCGATGCGCTGCCGGCGCTCGGCGAACTGTCGAAGGACTTGGAGGTCAAGGTTTACGAGTTCGACGCCGAGCCGGAGCGGATCGACTTTACGCCCAAAAAGTTGGAACTCGACGCCGAGCCGGCGGGGGAGCAATCGGCGATCGGCGCCGCGCTCGACGAGGCCATCAAGGCCGAAGCGGGCAAGCGACTCGCCGGAGTGGTGCTGTTGAGCGACGGGGCGCAGCGCGCCTATCCGCCCAATGATCTGCCGCCGCAGTTGGCCGTTCGGCGGCTGGCCGATCTTGGCTGCCGCCTATATGCCGTCCCCTTCGGCCAGGCGCGCGGCCCCGGGCAGGTGCGCGACGTGGCGATCGAAGACCTGATCGTGGCAGAGCACGTGTTCGTCAAGAATCAACTGCCGGTGACGGGCGCCTTGCGGATGGAGGGCTTGGAGAACCAGAAGATTCCCGTCGAGTTGCTGATCGAAACCGCGCCCGGAAAAATGACCGCGGCCGCCAAGCGGGAAATCGCCGGCAAGCCCGACGGCGAGCAGACGCCGATCGAGTTGACCTACGTGCCGAAGACGCCGGGCGAGATCAAAATCACGCTCAGGGCGGCCGAACAGCCTGGCGAATTGGTGACGACGAATAACGAGATCAGCACGTTCGTGACGGTGCTCAAAGGCGGCCTGAACGTGCTGTATCTGGACGGCGCCTTGTCGGCCGAGCAGAAGTTTCTGCGGTGGTCGCTCGACGCCTCGCCCGACATCAAACTCGACTACTTTCACATTCGCGCCGATCGGCCCGAGACGCGCCCGCCCGACCTGATCGATCGCTTCAAGCCGGGCAAGTACGACGTGTACATGTTGGGCGACCTCGATTCCGAAGCTTTCAAGACCGACGAACTGGAACTGTTGCGTTCGACCGTCGAGCAAGGCGCCGGGTTGATGATGCTCGGCGGGTTGCACAGTTTCGGCGCCGGCGGCTACGGCAATACGCCGCTGGCCGACGTGCTGCCAATCGAAATCGGGCGGCTCGAACGGCAGCCGTTCGGCGAAAAGATTCGCGAGGATTTGCACCTCGCCGGGCCGCAAAAAATGAAGCCGACGAATTACGGCGCCTCGCAGTACGTGATGCTGCTCGGTTCGGGAAACCAGAAGGCGAACAGCGCCGCGGCCTGGGAGAAACTGCCCCCCCTGGAAGGCGCCAACCGCTTCGGCGGCTTGAAGCCAGCCGCCAATTTGCTGGCCGAAACCGAAAGCGGCCAGCCGCTGCTGGTCGCGAGCAACTTCGGCGCCGGCCGCGTGCTGGCCTTCGCCGGCGATTCGACCTGGCACTGGTGGATGGAAGGGCAGGAGGCGGCGCACAAACGCTTTTGGCGGCAGGTCATTCTGTGGCTGGCCCGCAAGGACGAGAGCGACGAAGGCCAAGTTTGGGTCAAGCTCGATCAACGGCGGCACGCCCCCGGCTCGCGCGTCGAGTTCACGGCCGGCGCCAAAACTCCCCAGGGCGAGCCGGTGGTCGACGGCACGTTCGAGGCCGAGGTCGTGCGGCCCGACGGCAAGCGCACGCCGATCACGCTCAGGCGGCAAGGCGACGAGATGCGCGGCACGTTTCTCGATGCGCAGGCGGCCGGCGATTACACGGTGGTCGTCAAGGCCCAGCGCACGGGCGAGCCGATCGGCGCCGCGCAGGCCCGCTTTCTGGTATTCGAGCAAGACCTTGAACTGAATAATCCCGCGGCCGACGTCGGCGCGCTCGAAAGCTTGGCCGCCATGACCGACGGCAAGAGCTTGGCGCCGGAGCAACTGCCGGGGCTGTTCAAGGACATCAAGAAAGGCACAAAAAATTTGGAAGTCGAGACGCAGGCCAAAGAGACCCTGTGGGACAAATGGCCCGTGCTCGCCGCCTTCGTCGGGCTGTTGGCCCTGGAGTGGCTCCTGCGGAAGCGCTGGGGGTTGATATGAGGCGGATGGTTGGGGGTTGGGGACAGCAGCCACGCTGACCGAAGCGTCCGCAAGGCAGGGCGAACGACGATTTGAGTAGGGCGGAGCCCAGCCCTGGAAAGAAGCTTTTCCCTCGAATTCGCAGCTTCAGCGAACGGCCCCGCTAATCGTCCGTGGCGATCATCACGTTCGACGCCTTGATGACCACATGCACGGGCTTGCCCTTGGCCAATGCGAGATTTTCGGCCGACGATTTCGTGATCGACGCCACGATTTCCGTCTTCCCCGGCAACAATACGACGACCTCGGAGGTCACCGCGCCATGCGCGACTGATTTCACCTTGCCCTTGAGAACGTTGCGTGCGCTGATTTTCACGATTTACTCCTGCGAATGGCACTGCTGCCGCGACAAGCCCTGATCCAGTGTCCGGGGGATCGTCGAACTGTCAATAAGCCGGCCGCAGACG
>DATNEC010000662.1:0-2641 GCA_035606815.1 Pirellulales bacterium | reverse complement strand
CTTGTAATCGAGCACGCGGCCCCCCTGGAACGTGACCAGCGCCAAGGCCGGCGCCTCGCGCCAATGGAGTTGCACGCTGGCCGTGTCGCCGACCTTGAACGTGTGCTTGTCGGCCAGAATGCGCAAGCGGACCGCGTCTTTGTTGTCCGAGATCTGCACGACGTGCGTGCCGGAGATCGGATTCTTGAAGTGGTCGGTCCCCTCGACGCGCAGAATGTATTTGCCCCCTTGCTCCAGCCGCAACGTCACGCGGCCCTTGCCGTCTTTCTCGTCGGTGGCGATCTCGTGCTCTTCGACTTCGCGCTCGCCGACCTTGCCCTCGACCGTGGTCTGTTCGAGCACGTGCAGCGTGAGCTTTTCGGCGATCGGCTTGCCTTCGGCGTCGCTGGTCGAAACGGCCGCCTCGAAGGTCTCGCCCGACACGTAGACCGGCCGCACCGTGCCGACGCCGATCGAAAAGCCGCGCGTGGCCAGGTAGAAGTTGACCGAGGTCTGCAAATTGCGCTCGGGCAGCATGGCGACGAAGGCCAGCGTCTGCGCTTCGCGATATTCGCGCGTGGGCAGCTTGAAGGGCAGCTCGCCCTTGTCGTCGGTCTTGCCGGTGTAGACCCGGCCGCCGGCCAGTTGGTAGCGAATCTCGCGATTCGCCAGCGGCGCGCCGTAATAAAATTTGGCCGCGATTTTCCCTTCGATCTCTTCGCCGCGGTAAAACACCTTGCGCTCGATATCGACTGATAGCCGGACCGGCTCAAGCTGATACTCGTGGACGGCGAAGCCCCCTTGATAGCTGTGGTCGTCGTCGTCGCGGACCTGAATGCGGTAGCCGCCCGCCACGCTGCTCGCCGGCAGCACGAACCGGGCATGAAAACTGCCGAACTCGCCCAACTCGACTTCGTCCTGCCGCAGCAGCCGGTTGCGGCTATCAAAAACTTCGAGATGATACTTCTTGCCTTTGGCGATCGTGAAGCGATCGTCGGACACCTGCCGCACGATGCCGCGGACGTGGACCATCTGCCCGGCCCGGTACGCCGGCCGATCGGTATAAATGTATCCCCGCTCGGTCAAGCCGACCGAAACGCCCAGCCCATCCAGCCCCACGACGTTCGAGGCCACGCTCGCGTCGGCCACGGCGAACACGCGCACGTCGCCGGCGCTCTTGAGTTCTTCGTAAGACTTCTGAAACACGCCGTCGTCGCCCGTGGCGGCTTCGGCGAACACCTGCTGGCCGTTGGAGATCAAGAGCCGCGCCTTGGGCCACGGCTTGCCGGTGCGCAGGTTCTCGGCGAACACGAACACCTCGTCGCGCGAGCTTTTGACGACGATGTCCAAGTCGCTGGCCACGACGAGCGTCGTGGCTTCCAGCGTCTTGCTGCTGACGGTGACCGCCATCACGCCCGATTTCGGCGCCGCCTGGCCTTCGCCCAGCGGAATTTCGATCTCGTTTTCAAGTTGCTGGTATTCGGCGTACTTGGGCGCCTCGAACTCGAACGTGCGGTCGGGGTCGATCAGCGCAATATCGAGCCCCTCGACGCCCGAGGCCAGGTGCATCTTGCGGAAATAGGTCTCCATGTCGATCGTGTAAGCGCGGACCGTGACCTTCTCGACGTTCCGCGAAGTCAGCTTGATCGTGGGCGTCTCATTGGTGCGAAACACCCGTTCGGTGACGATGGAGAGCGACTTGGCCGTCAGCCGGGCGACGCGGGCCTGGGCCTGGCCGGCATGATTGCCCCAGGTGACCTTGCGGAACTCCTTGAGCGCCTCGGGCAGCTTGCCCAGCTTTTCTTCCAAAGTCGCGGCGATCATGAACTGCGCCTGCGACGACTCGTTGGTGTTCGGATACTTGGCCACCAGGCGGCGCCATTCGGCGATCGCCTCGTCGAACTTGTCTTGCAAAAACTGCATCCGGCCGAACTCGTACAAAATGCCCGGATTGCGCGGATCGAGCGGATACTTGGCCGCGAACTCGCCCCACAACTTGCGGGCTTCGTCGTAACGCTTGGCTTGCCGGGCTTCGTAGCCGAGCAAGAATTCGGTGTTGACGATCTGCCGCTGGACTTCGCTCCACGAGGCGTGCGCCGGATGCTTGGCCAGGTAATCGCGCCAGGCGGCCAGCGCCTCGTTGAACTTCTTTTGCAACTGATACGAACGGCCCAGCAGCACGCGCGCCTCGGGCGTCTCCTCGCGATCGGCGTAGCGCTCGTCGTCCAGGAATTTGACGAGTGTCTTGACCGCATCTTCAAAGCGGCCGCGGCTGATGTAGCTCGATGCGATCCGCAAAAATGCCTGCCCGGCGAGCTTGTGCGTCGGGTAGCGCTCGACGAACGTTTGCAGCGAGGCCACGCCTAGTTCAAGCTCCTCGTCGCTCTGCGGAGCGGGCAGGTGATAGGTTTGCGAGAGATTGAACGTCACTTCGGCGATTCGCTCCGACTTGTCGTCGGGATAGGCGGCCAGCAAATCTTGCCAGGTCCGCCGGGCTTCTTCGTGCTGGCCCAGGCCCAATTGGCACTCGCCGAGCCTGTAGCGGGCCTCGATATCCAACTCGGTCTTGGGATGGTCCTTGCTGAATTGCGCATAGCGGTTCGCCGCTTCCTGCAAATTCCCGAGGGCCTGGTAGCAGCGGGCGGCCAGCAGCTCGACCTCG
>DATNEC010000652.1:0-2321 GCA_035606815.1 Pirellulales bacterium | reverse complement strand
CACGGGCAACAGCCTGACGGTCTTCGCCGCCTTGGAGAACTTGCTGCACCTGTGCGCCGAGACCGAGATCGATCTGGCTCACGAAACCGTGGCCGTCATCGGAGCGCCGGGCAGCATCGCCGCGGCGGCGGCCAAATTGCTGGCCCCGCTTTGCGGCGAAATGTTGCTCGTTGCCCGCAGCGCTTCGGGCCGGGCGGTGCAGCTTGCGTCGCAACTCGATTGCGAGCTGCTGCTCGACGTCGACGCGGCTCTGGCGCGGGCCGGCATCGTGCTCTCCGCGACTTCGTCGGGAAACTGCATCGATCAACAGCGGCTGCTGCCCGGCAGCGTCGTGATCGACGTGGCGGTGCCCACGGACGTCGAAGGCGGGCGAGCGTTGCGCGACGACGTGTTGATTCTGTCGGGTGGATTGGCGCGCGTGCCCGAGACGATGCCCCTGACTTCAAAATACCTGTGGTTTCACCAAGGTATGGTCCCCAGTTGCCTGGCCGAAACGATGGTGCTGGCGCTCGACGGCCGGGCGGAAAGCTTTTCGTTGGGCCGGCAACTCGACGTGGGGTCGATTCAAGACATTGGCGCTCGGGCGAAGGCGCATGGCTTCGACTTCTCGCGATTGATCTCGTTCGGCCAGGCCCTGACGGATTCAACCCTGGTCGAGTTCCGCAAGCTGCAAGTGCGCGGCCGCCGCCGCACCGTGAACGGCACGATTCCGGTCCAGGATAGCGCGGCCGGTCCGCTTGAGCCGCCCGCCGCCAATGCCTGGCGGGCCGCCCGACTACACGCGCGTTACATCAACCCGGTGCTGATGGCGCTGGCCGCCAAGAGCGGGTTCGCCAAGACGTTCGTCCGCGGCGAGGGCACGCGGCTGTGGGACGCCGACGGCAAGGAGTATCTCGATTTCGTCGCGGGCTTCGGCGCCATGAACCTGGGCCATAACCATCCGGCCGTCGTCGATGCTTTGCAACGGGCGCTGGCCAGCCAAGCGCCCGGCTTTGCCCAGTCGTCGGTGAACCCTTTCGCGGCGACCTTGGCCGAAGAATTGGTTTCGATCGCGCCGGGCGGTCTGGAGATGGCGTTTTTTGCCAACAGCGGGAGCGAAGCGGTCGAGGCGGCGCTCAAGCTGGCCAAGGCCGCGACCGGACGCGCGGGTCTGCTGCACTGCGAGCGATCGTACCACGGCAAAACGCTCGGCGCACTTTCGGTGACGGGCAATCCCGCCTACCAGCGGCCCTTCGGCCCGTTGGCGCCGGAGTGCCAGGCCGTGCCGTTCGGCGATTTGCACAACCTGGAACGGATGCTGGCCACGCGCCGCTTTGCGGCCTTCATCGTCGAGCCAATCCAGGCCGAAGGCGGAATGTACGTGCCGCCGAGCGGCTATCTGCGCGAAGCCAAGCGATTGTGTCAGGCGGCCGGCACGCTGTTGATCGTCGACGAGGTGCAGACCGGTCTCGGGCGGACCGGTTCGTTGTTCGCTTGCGATCGCGAGGAAGTCGAGCCGGATCTGATGACGCTCGCCAAATCGCTCGGCGGCGGACTCATGCCGATCGGCGCCATGCTGGCCCGCCGCGACCATTGGCTGAAAGCTTATGGGACCGTGCAAACCTTCGCCCTGCACACCAGCACGTTCGGCGGCGGCAGCCTGGCCTGCGCCGCTGGCCTGGCGGCGCTGCGGACGTTGCGCCGCGAGCGCCTGCCCGAAAACGCCGAGGCCCGCGGCACGCAACTCCGGCAAGGATTGGCGGAACTCTGCGAGAACAGCCGCCTGTTGCATGAAGTCCGCGGACAAGGGCTGTTGGTCGGCCTGGAGTTCAAGCCCCTGCCCGAGGCGATCGCGGCGCATTGGAAGGCGCTCGATGCCAGCGGGTTGAGTTCGTATCTGGTCTCGAACTTCGATCAGATCCTCGAAGGTCTGCCGGCGATGTACGCGATGCAGACCTTGCTCAATGACTATGGCATCTACGCCCAGGTTACGCGATCGAACCCGCGCGTGCTGAGAATTCAGCCGCCGCTGACCGTCCGTCGCGACGAAATCAACATCTTCTTGGACGCCATGCGAAAGATCTGCGACGAAAGCGACTTCGTGCAGCGGCTCTTCGACGGCGTGGTGGCGAAGACGACGCTCGGCAAGCACCAAGGCGCCGGCCGCGAGGCGGCGGCGGCTTGACGCCGCTGCCGGACCCGGAGAACGCTTCAAACGGCGAGCCGGAGGCGTCAGCCTCCGGGTCTTGTCGCTCCGCCGAACTGTCATTTATCCAGATTCCCTATGCACAGCCGAGGTTCTCCACGGCGAACAACTGAGCGTCTTGGCGGAACACCCGGAG
>DATNEC010000644.1:0-2007 GCA_035606815.1 Pirellulales bacterium | reverse complement strand
CGCGGCGACCATCTTTCGCTGCCTTTCATCGGGCCGATGAATCGCGACTTGGAATCGGAGCACGTCAAGATCGCCCGCCAGGCGAACGGCTCGTACCTCGTCGAAGACAACCATTCGAAGCTGGGCACACGGCTCAACAATCAGCCGCTGTTGCACCCGGCCGTGCTCAAGGACGGCGACGTCATTAAGTTCGGCGGCAATTTCGTGCGTTTCAACCAGCGGCAGCACAAGGGCGAAGGAGAACCGCCGGCCGCCGCGCCGGCGTTTCAGGTTCGTTCGGCCCCGCCTCCGCCCTCCATCAAAAAGCCCGCCGCTCACGCCGATGGGCCGCCGCCGCCATCGCCGAAACCGGCTGCCTCGCCCATCTCGAAACCCGCGCCACCCACGGCGCCGCGTTCCGGCGGCATTCCGCCGCCGCCCCCGCCGCGAAAGCCAAAGTCGTAAGGAGCCGTCACGTGAGGTCTTCGTCCGATCGCCGCGGATCGCTGCAACTCGCGCTCGACGGCGCCCTGGCCCTGGGGCTCCTCGCGGCGCTGGCGATCGTGTTCGGTCTCGACCGCGGCGCCAATCCGGTCGAGGCACCGGCCGATGCGCCGAAACTGCAAGTCGTCGAAGCGCCCCAGCCCAAACCGGCGCCCGTTCGCAAATTGCGATTGGGCGTCACTCCGTCGGGCCAGGCGTTCGACGACATGGGCCGGCTGCTGGATTCGTTGGGCGAGGGCTACCGCTATCAAAAGTTCCCGCTGGAGGATCTGCTCGACAAAAACAAGATGGCCGAATTCGACGTGATCTTTTTGACGTGTTCGGGCGTGCCCGTTGCCTGGCTGGGAGCCAAGATCGGCCCTGGAGAACGTCTTGACACCGAGGCCTATGAACCGAACGAAAAAGCGCTCAAGCCGGTCTATGAAAGTTTGAATCAATTCGTCAGCCGCGGCGGCACGCTGTACGCCTCCGACTTGCATTACACGCTGGTCGCGCGGGCGTTCCCGGACTATGCCCGACCCGATCAAGCGCAGCGTGGCGTCAAAGACCAAAAAGTGAACGCCCAGGTCGTCGATCCCGGCTTGCGCGAACTGATCGGCGGCGAAATGCCGCTGCAGTTCGACATGGAGGGCTGGTACCCGGCCGCGTTCGCGGGCGAAAAACTGACGACCTACCTTCGCGGAACGTATCGGCCGCAGATGGGCGAGCCGCGGCAAGCCGCCTTCCTCGTCAAGTTTCCCTATCACGACGGCACGGTGATTTTCACCTCGTTCCACAACGAAAAACAAAACAGCGAAACCGAATTGAAGCTGCTGCGCTACCTCGTGTTTTCGGCGGTCACCGCCGAAGTCGAGACGCGCGTGCAGCAGACGCTGGTCCGCGGCGGCTTCTCGCCCGCCAAGCAGAACCTGTTCAGCGCCTCGGCCGGCGAACCGTCGGCCACGACCACCTACCATGCCGAGAAGGCCGGCCATCTGCAATTCGCCCTCGGCTTTCAGAACCTCGGCGCCCGGCTCAAGCTGACCGTGAAAAGCCCGAGCGGAAAAACGTTCGAGCAAGAGGGCGACTCGACCTTCACGATCGACGTGCCGGCGGCCGAGGCCGGCGATTGGCAATACACGGTCACGGCGGTGAGGCTGCCCAACGAGAACTTTCCTTTCACGGTCACCGTCGGGCAGAAATAGCTGTAGGGTGGACCATGCCCGCCACGAGCAATGCGGGCCCGCGACCACCCGCCGAAGTTGGCCAACTTGGCCGAAGATTCCCGGTCGGCGAGTGGCCGTCTTCGCCATATTCAGTCTGATAGCGGTAGGACGCGCACTGCCCAGCAGGAGCAATGTTGCCCCGCAACCACCCGTCGAAGTTGGCCAACTTGGCCGAAGATTCCCGGTCGGTGAGTGGCCGTCTTCGCCATATTCAGTCTGATAGCGGTAGGACGCGCACTGCCCAGCAGGAGCAACGTTGCCCCGCAAACACCCGTCGAAGTTGGCCAACTTGGCCGAAGATTCCAGTCGTTGAGTGGCC
>DATNEC010000629.1:0-33264 GCA_035606815.1 Pirellulales bacterium | reverse complement strand
GTTGTACGTGGTCGCGACGGCGAATGTGTCGAGGATCGGCGTGAGGTGCGAATAGCCGATCGACACCGGGCCGCCCGTCGTCCCCAGCGTGATCGAACCCGAGTTGGCGCCGGACGGCGCGTAAGTTTCGCTGGTATACGTGCTGCTGGTTCCACCGACCAATACCAAGCCGTTGGCGCCCGGCGTGGCGCCGCCGCCTTGGCCGTCGAAGTCCAATCCGCCGGAAGGAATCGGGTTGCCGTTGCTGGCGTCAATGGTCAAGGTGTCGTTGGCGCTGGTGCCGAGAATATCGACCGAAGTGAGACTGGCGAAGGTGGCCGTTTGTTCAAGCACGCCATTGACGAAGATTTCGAACAACGTGCCGCTGGCGTCGAGCTGCACTTCGATATGGTCGGTCCCGGTCCCGCTGGCGAAGCCCGAGCCCATGTCGAAGACCAGGGCGCCCGTGCCGTTGATCGTGCCGGTCGTCTCGATGTTGTTGTACGTGATCGCGTGCCGATTGCCGAAGGTCCAGCCGCCCGCGCCTGGCCCAGTGGGCGTTTGAACGGGACTGGCGACGCCCGCCAGATCGACGGTCAGCGTGTCGCCGGGCAGCGTGGGCAAGGTCGGATTTCCGCCGTCGATCGAGATGTTGGTCGTGGCGCTGGGCGCCACGTTGAACGTGTCGGCGCCGCCGCCGGTGCTGACCGAGAGGTTCGAAGTCCCGGCGAAGCCCACGGCGTTCTGGCCGGCGAACTGGTAAGCGTCGGGGCTGCTGGTGATCGTGACGGTCTGCGCGGCGGCTGCCGTCGATACGACGTTCAGGTTCGTCACGCCGCCGATCGAGCCGCCGCTGGCGTTGCCCGTCAACGTCACGTCCGTCAAGTTCAAGGTTCCGCCGCCGGTGGCGGTGATGCCGTTGACGAAGTTCTGGATTGAAAGATCGTTGATGGAGATGCTGCCGGGCAATCCAGTGATGGCCAGGCCCGTGCCGGACGCGGCCCCTTGCAGCACGGAGTTGTTGCCGTCGAGCGTCAGGCTCTTGGCGAGCGAGTCGGTTTCGTTGTATGTGCCGTTGGCCACGTCGATCACGCCGCCTGAAGCCAAATAGCCGGCCGCTTCGCCGATGCGCCCCGTCGCGCCGGTTTGCGGGCTTTGAGTTAGCGGCAAGACATGGAGCAGCGAGAAATCGCCCTGAAAGCCAAGCAGCGTGGCGGTGCTGGGGATCGTCGGCGCGCTGTTGGCGCCGTTGTCGAGATACGGCGTGAAATCGAGCGCCGAACCGGAAACCATGCCGGGAATGCTCGCGGCGACGTTCGTGCCCCACCAGTTGGCGGATCCGTCGATCGTCTTGGTCGGGTCGCCCTGGTTCAAAATCGCATCGGCCGTGCCGAGGGCGCCGCCGTTGACGAACGAGTTGGAGTTGATGTGGATCGTCGAGGCGTCGATCGACGGGCCGGCCGGCACGTCGGGGCCGCGCAGGCGGATGCCGTGCGTGGGGCCGGCGGCGCCGACGACGTCGTTGTAGTTCAACAGGTTGCCGGAGATCGTGACGTTGGTCGAGACGGCCGTGCCGAACTCGCCGCCCCAAAGCTGAATGTCCGCGCCGTTGAGAGCAGTCGGGTTTTTGATGCGCTCGAAGGTATTGCCGACGATCTGCCCGCCGATCAGGCCGACCTGCATCGCGGTGTAACTCAGATCGTGGAACCAGTTGTCTTGAATGTCGAGGTTGCCGCCTTGCCCGATGTTCAGCGCGGGGCCGCCGACGCCCGGAGTGGCGCTGATCGTGCCGTCGAACTCGTTGCCTTGAATCACGCCATCGACCAACGGGTTGCCGGCCCAGAACACGCCGTTGCCGGCGCCGTTGAACTTGTTGAATTCGAGATGCAGCCGGTCGTAGGTTCCCGCGGGACCGCCGCCGAAGTACAGGGTCGAATCGCCTTTGTCCTGGAACAAGTTGTAATCGAACAGCATGTCCGTATGGATTCCGCTGTTGAACAGCACCGTGGCGCCGGTGACGGCTTGAATCTGATCGCTGAAGATGTTGTTGGTCAGGTGGAAATTGCTGGCGTTGGAGTTGGTCTCGATCAGGCCATTGCCCGTGCCCGCCGGGACGCTGGTGATCGTGAAGCCGTCGATCGTGATATTGTCGGCTTCCGGATTCAGTCCGTAGCTGCCAAGTTGCAAGATCGTCTCCGGACCGCGCGTGCCGAGCGTGGCCGTCGCGCTTGTGCCGATCGCGGGGTGGATGCCCGCGTTGGCGCCCTTGAGCGTGATGCTCTTGTTGATGCCGATCGAACTTTCGTTGTACGTGCCCGCTTCGACGAACACCGTGCCGCCGTTGGGCGCCGCCGCGATCGCGGCGGCGATCCGCCCGCCGCCCAGCAAGGCGCCGTTGTTCGTCACGTCGAGGTGCGACAAGTCGCCTTGGAAACCGGCGCCGGCCGCGCTGTTCGATCCGTTGTCCAAATAGGGCGAGAAGGCGACGATCGCGGGATTGGAAATCATGCCGTTGATCGTGCCGGAATTGTTCGTGCCCCACCAGTTCTGCCGGGCGTCGAGCGTGCCTGAATAGTTGTCGACCTGGAACAGGCTGGCCGGCCCCGTGTAACCGGAGATGGAGTTGTCGTTGAAGGTGATGTTCGTGGCGTCGGGCGAGCCGGTGCCGATGTTGCTGACGCGGAGCGCCTTGCCGGCGCCGTTTTCCAGCAGGTTGTTGGTGATCGAGAGGTTGTCGACGCCCTCGAACAAGCGGATGTCGGCCGTCGCGCTGCTCGTCGAATTCTGGAAGGTGTTGGACGTGATCGACGAATTGGTGAGGTTGAAGGCGACGAGCCCGCGCGCGTTGGCGTCGAAATCGTTGTTGGAGATCGTAATGCCGGTCGCCGGCTTGGTCGCGTCGGTCGAGGAGAAGTCGATGCCCGCGTCGCTGTTTCCCGTGAAATCGTTGCCGTCGATCAATGCGGTGGTCAACGTGCCGCCGACCGTGAACTGATCGGCGTAGATGGCGTCGCCCGAGCCGGGTCCGGGCTGATTGTTGTTGGCGAACAGGTTGTGCTGCACGACGACCGGATCGGCCGCGCTGTCGTTGGCCAAGAACAAGCCGATCTGGTTGTTCTGCACGATGTCGTTGACGACGTGCGTGCCGTGATGGCCGGGCTGGATATAGATGCCGGCGCCGAAATGGTTCGTATTCGTCTCGTCTTGGACCGTGAAACCGTCGATCGTCACGTCGTCGGCGCCGATGACAAACGGAGTGTTGCCGCCGTTGCCGGCGCCCGTCACGATCGATTCCGCACCGCTGCGAATGCGCGCATCGACGCCGGATTGCGCCCCTTCGATCGTCACCGACTTATCGACGGTGACGGTCTCGCTGTAAGTTCCCGCGGCGACTTGAATCGTGTCATTGTTATTGGCGGCCGCCATGGCCGCGCTGATCGTGGTGAAGTGGCTCGGATCGACCAGCAGCACGGCCAGCATCGAGCGATCTTCGAGCGGTTCGACGAATGCCGATCGCCTCCGGTCGGGAGAGGCTAGTTCCGTGAAGAATGAACGGGCGCGAAACAGAGCGGAAGAACGGCGAGATTTCTGATCGCGCGACACACGCGAACGATCCGGTCGTCGGAATCGCATCGTGGGGTTCCTATTCAAGCTGCTGGGAGGTTAGCGGCCATTCGCAACCTGAGGCTGCCCTAGCCACAGGTAAATTAAATGCGTTGGGGGACTTGGAGCGATAGGTCGGGGCTTATGGTAAATGGGAAGTTTTGGAAAAACAAGGATGTTTAGGGGGGCAGTTGTGAAAAAAGCACGATTGTGCCGGTTTTGCCGGAAGTACAAGCAGCCATTGGTCTCTGGCTTTGCGCGGCACCAAGGCAAGCGCCGGATTGGCCGCTTCTCGCCCTCGATGGGACGCCAAGGCGCTGAAACCAGCCGCAGAGGGTAGCTACGGTGCGCGGGATTGCGCGACGCAAGTCGCTAACCGACAATCCTTTCAGTCGGTGGCGGGGCCGGCTTCCTTGTTTGCCCGGGCTCTTTTTGCGACCTATTTTCCCGATGAGGCGAAATATGAACACCAGCCAGATCGCGGAATTCGAGAACGTCTCCAAGCTCTACGGCGGTGGGCTGCCAGGACGAGCGCCTGTGCGCGCCGTAGAGGAGGTCAGCTTCGCTATTCCCGCGGGCGAGGTCTTCGGCTTGCTCGGCCCGAACCGCGCCGGAAAGAGCACGCTCGTCAAGTTGCTGTTGACCATCTGCCATCCGACATCGGGCCGCATCACCCGGCTGGGGCGCGCCTGGGACGACCGACGCACTCTGGCGCGCATCGGCTATATCCACGAGAGTCAATCGCTGCCTCGCTATCTGACCGCCCGGGGCCTGCTCGAATACTACGGAGCCTTGGCCGGGGTCCGGCCGCTCACGATTCGCCGCCGCTCGGCCGAACTGCTCGAGCGCGTCGGTCTGGCCGACCGCAGCCGCGAAGCGATCGGCCGCTTCAGCAAAGGCATGTTGCAGCGGCTGGCGCTGGCCCAGGCGCTTCTCAACGAACCCGACGTGTTGGTCTTCGACGAACCGACCGAGGGCATGGATCTCTTGGCGCGACGACTGGTGTACGAAGCGGTCCGCGAGCAGCGCCAGCGCGGCAAGAGCGTGATTCTGGTTTCGCACGCGCTGGGCGACGTCGAGCAGCTTTGCGATCGCGTCGCCGTGATGCGCGAGGGGCGGCTGGCCTACTTGGGGCCGCTCGCCGAATTGACTTGGGACGCCGCCCGCGGCGCCAAGCGTCCGCTGGAGCAGGCCCTGGAATCGCTGTACGAGGTCGCTTGTCCATGACGCTTTCCGAAACTTTTCGCACGCTCGGCTGGCTCGTTCGCGATACGTTCCGCCAATCGCTGGCTTATGGCATCTTCTGGCTGCTGTTGGGCATCAGCGTGTTGTGCATTTCAGTGTGCGCGACGCTGCACGTTTCCGGAAGCGTCGCCCTCGATCAGGGCGACGGACGCGACTTTCTGCCTCGCAACGATCCCGACGCCAGGGACGCGGCCAAGGCCAAGGCGTCGGGCGTGGCGATCGTGGCCGGAGAAATGTCGTTGGCCTTTGGGGCCATCAAGCTGCCGCTCGACCGCGACGCGCGCGACGCCGTGCATTTCGTCGAACTGGTGCTGGCCGGCGGGGTCGCCGACACGTTGGGGCTGTTGCTGACGCTGGTCTGGACCGCCGGCTTCTTGCCCGGCTTTCTCGACGGCCGCAGCGTTTCGGTGCTATTGGCCAAACCCGTTTCGCGCGGCACGCTGTTGGCGGGCAAATATCTGGGCGTGTTGAGCTTCGTGCTGTTTCATTCGCTGATTCTGGTTGGCGGCACCTGGCTGGTGCTCGGCTGCCGGACTGGAATCTGGGAGCTGGCCTACTTCTGGACGGTCCCCCTGCTGCTGTTGCACTTCGCCATTTTTTTCAGCTTCTCGGTGCTGTTGGCCGTTTGCACGCGCAGCACGGTGGCCTGCGTCTTCGGGTCGATCTTGTTCTGGTGCGTCTGCTGGGGAATGAACTTCGGCCGTCATGCCGTGTTGGCCGAAAGTTACGAACCGACGCACGCCGCGATCGCTGGCCGGGCCGTGCAACTCGTCGAAGCGGGCTACTGGTGCTTGCCAAAACCCGCCGATCTGGGCGTGCTGCTCTACGACGCCTTGGACGCCGCCGACTCGTTCGGCCAACTGGCCGCGTTTCACTCGGTGCAAAGCCACGGCGACTTTCATCCGCTGCTATCGATCGCGGCATCGCTGGGCTTCATGCTGCTGCTGTGGGTCGCCGCCTCGCGGCAATTCGCGGCGGTGGATTACTGAGCGCTTTGCGGCCGGTGCGGCGAGTGTGTTTTCAGTACCGCATCAAATTGCCGCGCTCGAAGCTGGATTGATAGTAGTCGCCGCCGTAGATGCTCAAGTAAGTCCGCGGCAAGCTGCCTGAATTGATGTCGTTGAACGGGCGGTAGCTGCCGTCGTGCAAATGCCAAGGGACCGCTTTGAGCGCCAGGCCGGTCGGACTTCGCGAAATCGCGCATCCCGACAGCGTCGCCAGAATTCCCGCTAGTCCCGCAGTCGCAGCAATTATCGCAAGCCGTCTCATTGCTCCGCCTCCTCTGCTTCGCCCGGCTGTTTTGTCCGGATGTTGAAGCCCCATTACAGGATCAGAGGAAGCAAGCCGCGTGCCCGAGCGAAAGATGAGGCTTGCAAACGCTTGCCGGATAGCAGTTTGGAGTTCCGCGCGAGAAAACCAGGCCTTTTGGCCAGCGCGGTCAGTTCGATGGCGCGCGTCGCACTTTCGATTCGGCGCCGGCAGCCAGCGCGTCAATGATCCGATCGACGTTATATACGCAACCGCCCCAGGCCCCGCCGCTGGCGGCTTGCAGGGCCGCCCACAGCCGCGTATCGTCGGGCAAGGCCGGATCGGGCGCCAGATCGTCGCGCGGCGGACGAGCGGCCAGCACGCGGGTTCCCTCCTCGGCGCCGAACTCGCCGTTCGCGTCGCCGATCAGATCGACGTTGCCGACAAGCTCTCGGCGATCGACGACGATCTGAATCCGGTCGCCGTCGCGCAGCTTGCCGATCGGGCCGCCGGCCAAAGCCTCGGGACCGACGTGGCCGATGCACGCCCCGGTGCTTACGCCCGAAAACCGCGCGTCGGTGACGACCGCCACTTCGCGGCCCCAAGAGAGATGTTTGAGGGCCGAAGTGATTTGGTAGATCTCCTCCATGCCCGTCCCCATCGGCCCGCGGCAGCAGAGCACGACGATATCGCCCGGCTGGATGGGCGCCGCCGCCCCTGGTCCTCGGATCTGCCCTTTGATCGCCGCGATGGCGTCCTTCTCGCGCACGAACACGCGAGCCGGCCCTGTCTTGCGATAGATGCCGTCGGCGTCGACCACGCGGGCGTCGATCGCCGTGCTCTTGATCACCGAACCTTCCGGCGCCAGGTTGCCGCGCGGGAAACAGACGGTGCTGGTCAGTCCTTTGGCCCGTGCTCGCTCGGGCGAGAGAATCACGTCGTCGGGATCAATGCCGTCGCGGTCGCGAAGCGTCTGCCGCAAGCGCTCGCGCCGCTCGGAACCGCGCCACCAGTCGAGCACGGCGCCGAGCTTTTCGCCCGCGACGGTGAGCACGTCGAGATCGAGCAGGCCCAGTTCGCGCAGGTGCAGCATCACTTCGGGCACGCCGCCGGCCATGAACACCTGCACGGTCGGATGGCCGACCGGGCCGTTGGGCAGCGCGTCGACCAACCGCGGCACGCTGCGATTGATCGCGGTCCAGTCTTCGACCGTCGGCCGCCGCAGACCGGCGGCGTAAGCGATCGCCGGCACGTGCAGCAGCAAGTTCGTCGAGCCGCCGAACGCGGCGTGGACGACCATCGCGTTGCGAATCGCCGCGTCGGTCAGAATATCGGCCAGCTTGATCCGGCGCTCGCGCAGCGACCACAGCGCCTTGGCGCTGCGCTGAGCGACGTCGAGCCAAATGGGCTGACCCGAGGGGGCCAGCGCCGAGTGGACCAGCGACATGCCGAGCGCTTCGCCGACGACTTGCGACGTCGCCGCCGTGCCGAGGAACTGGCAGCCGCCGCCCGGCGAAGCGCAGGCCTTGCAACTCAGCTCGGCCGCTTCTTCCAGGCTGACCTCGCCCAGCGAAAACCGCGCGCCCAGCGATTGCACTTTGCCGGCGTCTTCGCCCTCGCTCGGCGGCAGCGTGACGCCGCCGGGCACGAGCACGCAAGGCAACTCTCGCGAACCGGCCAGCGCGAGCATCATCGCGGGCAGCCCCTTGTCGCAGGTGGCCACGCCCAGCACGCCTTGCCGCGTCGGCAGCGAGCGGATCTGGCGGCGGAAGATGGTGGCGGCGTCGTTGCGATACGGCAGGCTGTCGAACATGCCCGTCGTGCCCTGCGTGCGGCCGTCGCACGGATCGGAGCAATAGGCGGCGAACGGCACTCCGCCGGCCTGTTTGAGCACGCGCGCCGCGGCCTGCACCAGCAGTCCGACTTCCCAATGGCCGGTGTGATAGCCCAGAGCGATCGGCGTGCCGTCTTCGGCGCGGATGCCGCCTTGGGTGCTGAGCAGCACGAACTGCGGTCCCAGCATTTCGCGCACCGGCCAGCCCATGCCGGCGTTTTGCGTCAGGCCGAACAGATCGCCGCTGGGCCAGTCTCGCAGCATTTCGGCGGAGAGCGGCAGCGAGCCGCTCGGGCCGGCGGCGCTGGTTTGCACGTCGAACAGCGCCGCTTCGCGGCTATCGAGAATTTCGCCCAATGCGAAACGCGGAGATTGCGATACGGCCATTGCGTCGGTTTCTGTGGGAACGAAGCGGAGCCCCGCCCTCATTGTGCCGGGCTGCGCAAGCAGTGCAATGGGCCGCTTACCGCTTGCTGGCCGTCCGCTGCACGCGGCGGGGGCCGATCGAAAGGCCGAGCCAGCCGTCGGTCACCACGCATTGGGTGAACTCCAACCCGGCGAGGCGCGGATCGCGGGCCTGCTTGGGTTCGAGCAAGCTCAACTGCCGGTCTTGCGAAAACACGCGGCTGAAGATCCCCCGCAAGGCGATCTGCGGCTGCGCCCCGAACCGCTCGCCCCAGAGCTGTACCGTGCCGTCGCGAACGAAGGAGAGTTGCATGCCGCGCCGCACGGGCTTGTAGTGGACGCGGACCTGGAAGTCGCGCCACGCGGCCGGATGCTTGTGCAGTTCGGCGATCGCCAACGTGGCCTGGATGCGGCCGCTGATGAAGCGAATGCGCACCGCGTCGCGCGGCGCAAACTTGATCTGCATGTCGCTTGGATATTCTTCGGAAAACGTCGCCAGATCGAGACCGAGCGTGTGGGCCAGATGCCGTTGCAAATCGGGCAGCGTGAACGACGCCCCGTCCAGCCGCAACCGCTCGCAGACGTTGTTCAGCAGCGATTGATGAATCTGCGCGCTGACGAGGCTATCGGAGAGGGCCTGCGGGCGCGGCGTGCAGGCGGCCAATTGCTCGTCGGCCGCCAGGCGCAACCGCAGTGTGAGCCGCTGTTCGCTGGTTTGCATGCCGACCACGGCCGGCTCGAGTGAGAGATCCTTGAGCGGCTTCAGCACGCGCGTCCGAAATTGTTCGTTGGCCAGCTTCAGCTTCGATTCGACCGCCGCGTCAAGCTCTTCTTGAACGCGCGATGCGACGCGCTGCTGCGCGATCCGCCGCACGGCGCCTTCCTGCTCGGCATGCTTGGCGCGGGCGATCTCCTCGATCACCAGGCCGATCAAGGGGATGTAGTCGTAGTCCGTTTCGACGGCTCGCAACTCGGGCGAGCTGGAAGCGTCGGCCTGGGCCGGCTGCGTGTGCAGCCCCGCCAGGCCGATCGTGAGCTCCTTGCGGGCCAGGTATTCGCCGTCGCTGTGGCTGTAGAAGGTGGCGGGGCCGCTGCGCGACGCGGTGCGCGCCGAAACCTGCCCTTGGACCTCCAAGGCCAGATGCACTCGGTGCGGATCGGGAATCAGCCGAACGCCCAAATCCGCCGTCGTGGTGCTCCAACCTCGCGTCGGCACGCCCAGAATGCGATCGCGCACCGGGGCTTCGATCGGGTCTTGCCGCGGAACCAGCCGATTGAGGAACTCGGCCGAAATCGAGACTCGCAGATTCGAACTGCGGTAGTTGGCGTCGAGCCAGGCTTGGGTCTTTTCGGCGGCCGACCCTGGCCAATCGGCGATCTTCCGCACGCATTGGGCCACCGCTTGCGCATCGCTCGGCAGCCCCGATTCTTCGAACCGCTCCAAAGCCAGCAGCAACCGCCCTGGATCGATCGGTTCGGCCGTCCAGTGGTGCAACTCGTGGTCGAGCGCAGCCAGCGGGCCGGCGGCGATGAATTGCCGCTGGCGTTCGTCGAGGCTGGCGCGCTCGAGCTTGGCGAGCACGCGGCGAACCAACTCGCGCTGCGAGGTTTCGTCCAAGCCGCGCCGCGCCATCGCGCTCAGCGCGTCGAACTGCAGATACTGGCGCCAGGCGCGGCCTGCCGGATCGCCGTCGGTCAAGGCGGCTACCTCCGCCAGGCAATTCGACAAACGCGAACGCTCGGCCGAAGCGGGCTTGCCGATCTCCTTTGAGGTCCGCGCCAGTTCAGGCGTCAACTGCCAAATCTGCACGTGCCGCACGAGGGCGTGATGAATGCGTCTCCAAGCCGCCGCCGAGCGAGGGTCGGCCAGCGGCTTTTCCAAGGCGCGCTCGCTCGCGGCGAGCGCCTGCAGCTCCGTCACGATCTCGGCGGCCCGCGCCGTTTGCGGTCCTTCCAGCCGGCACAGTTCGCGGATCAGGTCGCCCGTGCGAGTGGCCCACTCGGTCGCCTCGCAATCGAGCGCCAGCCGGTCGAGATTGGCCATCAATACTTCGGGCAATTGCCAGAACTTCGACGCACCCTGGGCTTCTGCCGGTTTTTTTAGCGACCGATGCTTGCGTTTGGCAGCGATGCCATCCGGCGCCGGCCCTTTCATAGACCGCGCCGGCTGCAGGGTCGGCGGCGATTGCAGATCGGGAGTCCCGCGCTGGGGCCGTTCGCGAACCGCAACGAGCGCCTTGGGCTGCGTGCTCGCGGCGGGCGGCTCGCCGGGCGACGGGCCAGGCTCGAGTTGCGGTTCGATCGGCAGTTCAATGGTCGGCGTCGGCTCAGTTTTTGGGGACGCTTCGACCGGCGCATCGTCGGGCGCCTGCGTCGGCTTGACCTCGTTTAGAATCTTGCCGATCGGCTTGCTGCGCTCCAGCGGCCGCGGCGCGGCGGGTTGATGTGCGGCGGGCCGCAGCGCGACGGCCTCGGGCGAGACGATCTCATTTCGCGTCGGCCGCTGGCGCCGGGCCGCTGTCGCCGCGATTCGACGGGTCTTCGTCGCGATTCGCGGCGCTGGGTGGTGCGCAATCTTTCGCCAGCCGCGCGGCGCCGCAACGCTCAGCACGAACAAACCGGCCAGCACGAACAGGAAGGGCCAACTCGAAATCCGCTCGCGGCTCATTACTTCCTCGATTGCCGACGCATCGCACCCACCGCAACAAGGACGGTCCCTTTCTCAAAGATCGGTCAATGGCGGAGCGGAAATCGAAACCGATTGGAGGAAAGCCGCTCTTGGCTGCATCCTCCAAAGCCCGCAGTTTGCGAGAACTGGTCAAGTTCACGCGGCTTTGCGGCGGCGTTTTGCGGCCGGCGCCGCGGCAAGCTCATACAGCAAGGCATTGCCTTGCTTGCCGACCAGCCGCGCGGCTCCCGTTTCGCGAAAGCAGTAGGCGATGCGCTGGGCGACCGGGCGCAGCACGCCGAGCGCGTCCGCGAGCTGCCCGGAGTGGAAGGGCGCCGGCAGATGAGTTGGGACCAACGCCGCCAGATCGGCGGCCGTGCGAAATCGGTGGGTGCTTAGAACCTGGCAGAGCTTTTGGTCTTCGATCACGAAATCGTTCTTTCGATAGCGGCGCCGGCGGCCGCGGCCCGGATAGCGCCACTCTTCGACGTCGACCAGCACGACTTCGAGCGTCAGCCGCGGGTGAGGAAAGACCTTGGTGAAGTAGACCAACTCGTCGAACAGGCTGAACAAGGTTCCCTGTTTGGGACTGCGACGCCGCTCGGCGACCGGGCCTTGCTTGCGAGAGCGTTTCACCAGCAGCTTGCCGGCGATGATCGGCTTGACGACCCGCACCGCGTGGGTCTCGAGCAATTCGCGGACTTTGTCGCGAATCGCCGCCAACGAGCCGTGCTGGATTTCGACCAGCTCGTCGCCGTCGACCACGTCGATGCGATACTTGCCGTGCCGCACCTCCGACTGCGCATCGGCGCCGGCGTAAATGCGCTTCAGCTCTCGGTGCAGCGAAGTTTCCATCTTCAACCGTGCGGCGGATCGATGCCGAAATCCTTGATCGACAGCAGGCTGGCGAACGGATAGCCGCGGGCCTGAAAAGCCTGCGCTCCCCCCTCCATGCGATCGATAATCGCGATCACCCGCGTCACGGTCAGGCCGAATTCCTCGCAGCGCTCGATCGCTTGCAGCGAAGAACCGCCCGTGGTGACGACATCTTCCACGATCGCCACGCGGTCGCCGGGCTGCACCGGCCCTTCGATATATCGCTGGGCGCCGTGGCCCTTGGCTTCCTTGCGGACCATGAAGCCCGACAGCTCGCGGCCGCGAACGCCCGCAATGGTTACGATGGCCGCGGTAATCGGATCGGCGCCGATCGACATGCCGCCCACGGCTTGCGGGAGCTCGTCGCCGAGCAGATCGAGAATTCCCTCGCCGACCAGCCGCGCGCCGGTCGAATCGAGCGTGACCTGTTTGCCGTCGAGGTAGTATTTCGCCTTTTTGCCCGAGGCCAGCGTAAAGTCGCCGAACTGGAGCGCCTTGTTGCGGACCATCGCCTGCAGGGCCTGTTTGTCGTACACGGTCGCGTCTTTACGGGAGAGAACAGCGGAGAGAACGGCCTTCTCTATACCACCGCGCCCGAGGATCGACCAGGGCGCTAGCGGCGGATCGTGACCTTCGAGCCGCCGGAGCGGTCGGTGCGGGCCGAGAGAATCTCGAACACATCCTTGACGTCGCGGTTGTCCAGCCGGATACAGCCTCGCGAGTCGGCGCGGCCGATGCTCTGCGGATCGTTCGTGCCGTGGATCAGAATATGATCGCCCAGATCGAGCGCGTATTCGCCGAGCGGGTTGTTGGGATCGTTCTGGTCGATCACTTCTTGATCGCCGTAATAGGTCGGGTTCGTCAGTTTTTGCAAGACCGCGAACTCGCCTTCCGGAGTGGTTTGGTGCTTGCCGATGCCGATGCGGAAACGGCCGGCGTAGCGACCTTGCAAGAACAGAGTCAGTCGAAAGCGGTCGAGTTCGACCGCGGCGTCGAACGGCCCATGCACCACCTTGAGCAGCTCGCCCGGCCGGATGCGCTGCGGGTCGCTGACGCCGTTGATGTTGGCCAGCACCTGCCAGGGCACTTCATACATGTCGGCGATGCGGTCGAGCGTTTCGCCCGGCTGCACTTCGTGGGCGCGTTCGAGCAGGTGCTGACGCGAATAGATCACGGTGCCGGCCAGGCGATCGAGCAATTCCATGAGCTGGGCGTCTTCTTCGGGCGACAGCGAAGGATTGGCGTACCACTCGGATAGCGCCAGGTGGGCGTCGGCCAGGCGGTTTTGCTCGAGCGACAGCATGGCTGCGTCCCAGGCCGCCAGGAATTCGGCGTGCGCGCCGCCGCCCGGCGGCTGCGACTGCTCGTCGTAGCCGACGCGAACGGCGGACGGATCCTTGGCCCCATCGGGGTAACGGGGCGCGGCTTGTGACCGGTCGGCCGATGAATACTGGCTCGGGTAACGATCGGCTGCTGCGGCTTCGGCCCCGGGCGTGCGAGCGTCGCTCGGCGGATAGCGGTCCTGGGGGGCGGCTTGCGAATTGCCGGCAAAAAGACTCGTTTGCGAATCGGCCGGCGCCGAGACGTTCGGATCGGCATCGGGGTAACCGGGCGGCGCGGCGGCGGAGTCGGCGGCGGCAAACGGAGGCGCCGCGCTGCCCACCGGCGGGGCCGGCGGCGCTCCCGGATTGCCCGCGGCAGAATCCAGTTCGACGGTCGGGGCGGCCCCCTCGACTGCCGCTTGCGGGCCCGCCGCGCCTTCGGTCGGCAATTCAATCTGCGGATTTTCCCATTCCTTGGGCGCGTCCTTGGGGGGCGCGGCGGGCGGGCTGGCCGTGACGGTGACGTAGACGCCGTAAGCGGCGGCGGACATCAGCCCGGCCAAAAATAGGGTCTTGATGGAATCCACGGTCGTCCTCCTTGACGAATCGCGCCTGATTTAGGCCGAGAGATCATAGAGAAGTGCGTCAACCGGCGCCATGCCAGTTGGGGGCCACGCGCTGGGCGGCTTGTTCGCCGCTGTGGATGCACTGAGGGATGCCGACGCCGTGATAGGCGTTGCCTGCCAGGGCGAAGTTCGGCAGCGCCGCGACATGGCTTTCGATCCGCTCCACCAACTCGACGTGGCCGAGATGGTACAGCGGCATCTTGCCGGCCCAGCGGCAAACCTGAAACAATTCCGGCTCGCCGGAGACTCCAAGCAATTCGCCCAGTTCGCCGGTCACGATCCGCCGCAGTTCGTCGTCGGACGCCTCGACCAGGTCCGGCCGGCTGGCGCCGCCGACGAACGCGCGAATCAGCACCCGATCGTCGGCCGCGCGGCCGGCGAACTTCAGGCTGCTGAAACTGGCGGCCAGGATCTTGCGGCGCTCGATTTCCGGCACGACGAACCCGAACCCGTCCAGCGGACGGGCGATCTGGTCGCGGCGATAACCGAGGAGCACGACGGCCGAGCCGGCGTAGCGAATCTCCGCCAGGTGGCCGGATAGTTGGTCATCGACTTCTTTCAAAAGTCGTGCGGCGCGCGGCGCCGGCAAGGCCACGATCACCGCGGAAAACGCTTCCGCTTCCGTCTGTCCCGCGACCCATACGTTCCAGCCGCCCTCGGCGCGCGCGGCCAGACGTTCGATGGGCGAATTCAGCCGCACCGAACCCTCCGGCAAGCGGCGGGCGATGGCCTCGACCAGGCTGGCCAGCCCATCGCGCGGGGCGACGAACAGACTGTACCGCGCGCCGCTGGCTTGTTCCGCGGCGGCGGCGACGCGCTTGGCTTCGCAGCGGGCCGCGCGAATCAGGCTGCCGTGGCGGCGTTCCATTTCGCGAAAGCGGGGAAATGCGGCGGCCAGGCTCAGGCGCTCGGCGTCGGCCGTATAAATGCCGGCGGCCAGCGGCTGCACCAACCGCTCGAAGACCTGATTGCCCAGCCTCCGCCGGGCGAACGAGGCCAGGCTTTCGTCGCCGTCGTCCGTTCTTCGTGGTACGAAGTATTCCATCGCCAACCGCAGCTTGCCCCACGGACTGAGAATGGGCGTCGAGAGCACCGGCCAAATCTTGGCCGCCGCCATCAGCGTAAAACCTTCAGGGACGGGATAGAGCTTGCCGCGGCGCACGACCAGCGCCCGGCGGCCGGTTTCGCTCGTTTGAATCAGTTCATCGGCCATGCCGATTCGGCGGCACAGGTCGAGCGCCCAGGGAACGTTGGTGATGAAGCTGTCGGCGCTATGGTCGAGCAGGTAGCCGTCCCGCCGCGTGGTTTGCAGCACGCCTCCCAGCCGATCGGCGGCCTCGAACAACACGATCTCGATCGCCGGATCGAGTTCCGTCAGGCGGTGCGCAGCGGCCAACCCCGAAATGCCGCCGCCGATCACGGCGACGCGGCGAGGAGAGTGAGGGCCGGGCGAGCTCGTCGTGAGGGATTGCACGCTATGCTGGCTTTTGTTCATCGATCCAAAGCATAACGCCTTCACATGGCATGGGATCGGCTTCAGTGTGAAAATCCGGTTCGTTGTGAAGATCCGGAAACTTTTTTGGCCGGCGATAGCGGATCAAGACTAAAGGCTCTCCGGTCGCGACTGATCGGTAGCTGGAATACATTCCGCCGCCGCTTTTGCCAGGAGCCAGCCACCCCACATATGCTTCAGGGATCTGAACGATCATGAATTCAGACGCTGACCCATCCGTAGAAGGTACGCTTACTACAAGTTCCCACTGGCCGGAATGATCTTGCCGGATGGCGGCATCGAGGGTGATTTCGCCCCGAGGCAATTTAATCTGCCTCACCGTTGCTCTTGAGTCAGGCATTCCGTCGACCGGGATTGCGTTCAGCGCGGCATGGAGGCGGAAGCCCGCCCGCGGGACATACGTTTGCCAACGCCACCTCAGATCCTCCAACATGAATTGCGGCGACGCTGCCGCGCACAGCTTGTCAGGGTCTTCGATATCCAAGTATCCCAATTTGCGACGAAGCTTAAGATTTTCCTGATTCAACAGGCATATTCTTTCCGTCGCGTCATTCAGCCGCCAAGATGCGACCAGATGCGAAAATGCCAGGCCGGCGACAAACAAGAAGAAAAACAATGCCCGCAACGAAAAGCGGAAGCCGGCAGGCTGCGATGCAGTTTGCGATTGGCCCGGCTCAGCCATAGTAGCGCTCGATCTTTAAACTACGAAACACGGCAGAATGCCGCCTCTGCGATCTTATTTCTCGCCGAACAGCAACGCCACCGGCAAGGCAAGCTTTGGAAACGCCAGTGGTGCGATCTCGGCGCCGCGCGAGAAGCTTTCGACGCTTTGATAGCGCCCGTCGCGCGGCTCGCGGCGCACTTCGACGCACTTATCCGGCAGGTTGACGATCCAATAGTCCTTGATGCCCGCCGCGGCGTAGAGATCGGCCTTTTCGCCGCGGTCGTAGACCAGGCTGCTCTCGGAGATCTCGATGAGCAAGAACACGTCGGCCGCGTCGGGGCGAGGCTTCGAGAGATCCTGTTTTGCGATCCAGACCATGTCAGGTTCGGGCATGCTTCGCTGGTTCGAGAGCGTAATCGGAGCTTGCGTCTGCACCCATACGCCCTCGGGCATGGAGAGCTTCCTCGTCCAGTCGTTGTCCAGCACATTCAAGGCAAGCTGGTGCGCCGAACCCATGGGCGTCATTTCGCGAAGCTCCCCATGAATGAGTTCGATATGTTCCGGCTTGGTCGAATCGAACACGCCGGCCTCGATCATCCGTTCGTATTGTTCGAGCGACAGACGAGCGATGGTGCTCATGGCAGATCCCTATCGAAAAGCGAAGCCCGTCCTCTGCGAAGATCCTATTGTATCAGCCCCGGCGGCCCTATGCGCAAGACCTCTTCCGCTTCGATCAGCTCTTCGGCTTGTCCTGACGGAGCAGCAATTCCACCGCTTCGGCGACCCAGCCGCTGTGCCAGTCGTGCTTGCGCTCGGGCCCGTCGCGGTGCTCGTGGGGGATTTTCAAGTCGAGCAGCAACTGACGAGCGCGCTGGTGATGCTCGCGAAAATTGCCGTAGCCGGTCAAAATCAATCGCGCGCGGTCGCCCAGCTTGTCGGTCGTCGCCGGCAGCAGCCGATCGATGCGGTATTCGTCGAAGCGCTCTTGCGTGCCGAAGATCGGCGTCGTGCCGTACTGGCCCAAGCGGTCCATCATCAACGGAGCGTCCCAGGCCGCGGCTTTCGAAAACGTCTCGGGATGCCGCAACGGCAGGCTCCAGGCGCCCCAGCCCGACTTGCTGAAGCCGAGCAAGTATCGGCCCTCGGCCGCCTTCGCGACGGGATACGATTTGTCGATGAAGGGAACCACGACCTCGATAAAAGAACGCTCCTGGCGGATCGCCGGATCGGTCGCATGATCGGCGTACCAGGGCAAATGAGAAAACGTCGGCGCGACGAAGATCGCCCGATGCTGGTTGTGCAGATCGCGCTGCTTGATTTCCAGCAAACCGTCGCCGTAGCGATCTTCAAGACCCGCTTCGACCGGCAACACGTAAATGACCGAATAAGTTGTGCCCCGATCAAGTTCATCGGGCGGCAGCACGCGAAGCTGGGTTCCGCCGGCCTGAAATGCCGACTTCACGTCGTGAACCAAAAAACCTAGCGAGTCTTTCGTAGCGGCGGAGATCGTGGCGCCCGAATCCTCGGCAGCCACGAGAGCGATCGGCAAGGCGACAAGGCAGATGCCGACAAAATAGGCGAGGCGGATCCTCATGGCGTCAGGGCTCTCGGCGTTCGTTTCTCGCCCTTCATTTCCTCTCCGTGACTCCGTGGTGAAATATCCGGAAGCGGAGACCCGGGCGCCGTACCCTAACTTGCCGTCTGCGGACCGAACTCATGCACCGCCTCGACCAGGGCGATCACGTTATCGACCGGCGTTTGCTGCAACACGCCGTGGCCCAGATTGAAGATGTGTCCAGGGCGGCCGGCGGCTTGTTGGAGAATCTCTTTGGCGCGGCGGCGGATTTCGTCGCGGTCGGCCAACAGCACGAGCGGATCGAGATTGCCTTGCACCGCCTTGTCGTAGCCGATCGTTCGCCAGGCGTCGTCGAGCCGAATCCGCCAATCGACGCCGATCACCGCTCCGCCCGCTTCGGCCAACAATGGCAGCAAAGCGGGATTACCGGTGGCGAAATTGATCGCCGGGGCGCCGGGCGAAAGCCCGTCGATGATCGAACGGGTGTGCGGCAGCACGTAGCGGCGATAATCGTCAGGCCCCAGGCAGCCGACCCAACTGTCGAAGAGTTGCACGGCCTGCGCCCCGGCCTCAATCTGGGCGTTGAGATAGCGCGTGACCGAACGGGCCAGCCGGCCCATCAGCTCGTGCCAGGCGCCCTCGTCGCGGTACATCAGCGTTTTGGCATGCAGGTAGCTGCGGCTCGCGCCCCCTTCGATCACGTAGCTGGCCAGCGTGAAGGGCGCGCCGGCGAAACCGATCAGCGGGATCGCTTCGTCGAGCCCCGCACGGGTCTGCCGCACCGTTTCCATCACGAAATCGAGCGCGTCGACCGACTCCAGTTCGAGCACGCGATCGACGTCGGCCGCCTCGCGCACCGGATTGTGGATCACCGGCCCTTCGCCGTGCGCGAATTCGAGTTCGATGCCCATCGGTTCGAGCATCGGCAGCAGATCGGAAAAGATAATCGCCGCATCGACGCCCAGCCGACGCACGGCCGTAATCATCACTTCGGCGCACAACGACGGGTTCTTGCAAAGTTCGAGAAACGTCGTTCGCGAGCGCACTTCGCGATACTCGGCCATGTAACGGCCGGCCTGCCGCATCAGCCAGACCGGCGTGCGGTCGCACGGTTCGCGGCGACAAGCTTTCATGAACGGGCTGTCATGCCAGGCCGGCGGCGGTTCATCACGGGCAAGCCGTGCGAGCGGCGGAAACGCGGCGCCCGCCGGCGTCGATTTGCCGCGCTTTCCGGCGACCAGCATGCCGCTGGCGGCGGCCGCCTCGCTCACCAAGTGGCCCATTTTCGGATGCTCGGGCTCCAGATCGACCGGCAACTCGTGCTCCTGCAACATTTCGGAAGTGGTCGGCCCGATCGAGGCCACGACCGTTTTGCGAAAGCCCTCGCGCAGCTCGTCGGCCAAGCCGAGCCGGCGGGCCATCCGCAATACGTTGGTCACCTGGTGCGCCGAGGTGAACATGGCCACGTCGATCTCGCCGGCCGCGATCGCCCGGATATTGGCCTCCAGCGGGGCGGTATCCTCCGGCAGTTCGTAGCTGTAAACCTTGACTTTGACGACCCGGGCGCCGCGCGCTTCAAGCCCTGCCACCAGGCTGACGTTCGGATTGCCGTATTCCTGCACGGCGACTGAGAGACTGGCGACCGGCACGTAGAGATCGACCGTTTGCAGCACCTCGCGCCAGGTGTTCGGCTCGGGGGCGATGAAGCTGGGCCGGATCTCAAGCTCCTTCAGGGCCGCGACCGGCTTGGGGCCGCGGGCGATCGTCGTGACGTCGGTCAATGCGGTCAAAAAGCGAGGCTTGTCGACGTGCCGCTCGATCTGGGCGACCAGTTGCCGCGTGCCGACGCCAGTTTGCAGAATCACCACGTCGATCTGCCCGCTGATCAACCGGTTGGCGAAGTCGATCGCCTCGCGCGGGTCGTCCGACGGCGTCTCGCGCATCGAGGGGCTGACCGCCGGAACGCCGCGAAAGCGCTCGATCATCCGGACCATGTCCTGAGCGCGGCGGCTCTCGAACGAGGCCACGCGCAGGCCGTGGAAATCGGGGGCGGCGGCTTCCGTCGGCAAAGCGTTCACGCTCCAATGGGGGGTGCCTATTGCTGGATTGTCGCGTCTATGGCCGCAACATCGCCGAGTTCTTTGGTTTAATGCTACCCTCGTCGCGCCGGGGTGGAAAGACGCCGGCCTGGCCGATGCATCAGCCAATGTTGATATTTTTTCTTGACTGAATTCGGCAAAAGGGGGATGATAGCCGAACTCAGAGAGATAAAGTCCCAATAGCCAACGAGCCGGAACAAGGAGCACTCCCATGTTGAATCTGTGGGGTCGAGCGTACGGCAGCGATTGCGAGGGCGTTCATCGCCGTGGTTTTTTGAAGGTCGGGTCGTTGGCCCTCTCCGGTTTGACCTTGCCGGGACTGATGCAGGCCCGAGCGCGGGCCGCCGCCGCCGGGCATACCGTCAAAGACACTTCGGTCGTCTGGCTGTGGCTGGCGGGCGGGCCGAGCCACATTGAAACCTTCGACCCCAAAATGGACGCTCCCGTCGAGTTCCGCAGCGCCGTGGGCGACGTGGAAACGGCCCTTCCGGGGATTCGCATCGGCGGCCTGCTGCCGGAAATGGCCAAGAGTGCCAAGCGGATGGCCTTCATTCGCTCTTTTGCACATGGCAACTCGGGCCACGCCGGCGGCACCCACTATGTGATGACCGGCAGCGATCATCCGCCCGCCGATGCCGGCGCCCCGCCGATCAAGCCTTCGTTCGGCTCGGTGGTGGCCCGCCTCCGCGGCACGAACAACCCCGCCAGCGGCATGCCCAGCTACGTGCGTTTGTCGGGCGTCTACGCCGACGGGCCGGCTTGGCTGGGGACGACCTACGCGCCGTTCGACACGGGCGGGCAAGCCCGCAACAACATGAACCTGAGCGTCAACCTCGATCGGGTCGGCGACCGGCGGCAGTTGCTCACCGGCCTCGACCGGCTGAACCGCGACGTCGACCGCAGCGGGCTGATGACCGGCCTCGACAAGTTCGAAGGCCAGGCGTTCGACCTGGTGTTGGGCAAGGCCAAGCACGCCTTCGATCTGCAATTGGAAGATCCGCGCGTGCGCGATTGGTACAACTCGGCCGGCACGTCGCTCGGCGACCAGTTGCTCATGGCCCGCCGGCTATGCGAGGCGGGCTGCGGCTTCGTGACGCTGAACTATACCAATTCGTACCAGGCCTGGGACATGCACGAGAAGATCGTCCCGCAGATGCAGCAGGCCTGTCCGCCCCTGGATCGGGCGATCTCGGTATTTCTCGAAGACTTGGCGCAGCGCGGCCTGTCGGAAAAGATCCTGCTGGTGATCACCGGCGAATTCGGCCGCACGCCGCGGATCAACGGCGTCGCCGGGCGCGACCACTGGGGCCCGCTCTGCACGCTGGCCCTGGCCGGCGGCGGCTTGAAGATGGGCCAGGTAATCGGCGAATCGTCGGCCAAAGCCGAGGTTCCCAAGAGCGCGCCGATCGAGCCCAAGCACCTGATGGCCACGATCTTTCACGTGCTCGGCATCGATCCGCACGTGCAGATTCTCGACCAGGCCGGCCGCCCGCAATATCTGCTGCCCGACGAGGCGCAGCCGATCGCGGAATTGGTCTGAAAAGGAACCGCGTAGGTTATGCTTCAGCGTAATGCGGCGGAGCCGCAACCAAAACGTAGTAGGCACGCTCCGCGTGCCGCAACCCGCGGCGACGGCACGCGGAGCGTGCCTGCTACTTTGCCGCCGCAGCAAGGTTCGCGACGTTAATAGCATAACGAATCTATACGCAGTCCGTTGTTATGCTGAAGCATAACCTACGCGACTTTTGCAAGTCTCGGTTGCCCGGGTGGGATGGGCGCCCTCGCCTGTCCCAGCGCGCCGCGACCGCAGACGGGCGGGGGCGCCCGTCCCTCCAACTTTCCGTTTCGCGCAACGCGCTGAGTCGCAAGCGCGCCGGCGCCCCGCCGCATTGATATTGACCCTCGATCGCGATATCAGCTATCAATCTTGAGTTGAATGCAACCGGCGAAGATGCCGGTGCTGCGCCTCGTGTGACCAGGAGGGCGACGATGGGCGAGCTATTCGCGATCTCGCGTTCTGCGGATTCAAGCGGCCCGAGCGAGGCTTCGGCCGGCGCGACAATCGCCCCCGATCGGCCGCGCAAGGATGCGGCTGGAGTGCGAACCGCCATCCTGTTCGGGCTATTGCTCGCCGTGCAATTCGCCGCCGCGGCGCTGACGCCGCTGGGCTCGGATGAGTCGGATTCGCTTTGGAATCATTTCCTGTTGCCGGCGATTGGCTTCTCGGTGGCCTGGCCAGCATTGCTGGCCGTATGGGCCGTGTTCGGCCCGCAACGTGCCGCCGTGCGGCTGCCCCTGACTTTGTGCCTGGCCGTGGCCGTCAACCTCGCCGAATTGTACGGACTCCATCGCAACACCGGCGAGAGCGGCCCCCTGCTTCTGATCATCAATGCGGCCTGGCTTTTCGCGTTTGGCGTGTTGCAGGCGCCGCTGTGGCTGATTCGCGCGGTGCGCCGCTGGAGGCTGGAACTCGCGGAAAACGGCGCCGCCGATGCCGAGACGGGCCGGCTCGCGACCAAGTCGAGCAGCCAGTTTTCGCTACGGGCCATGCTCGGCTGGACCTTGGCCGTCGCGCTGCTGCTGGCCGGACTGCGCTGGCTGGCTCCCGGCGTCGACCTGGAAGCGGAAGATTCTCTCATGGCGCTGTCCGAAGCCGGCATGATCGGTTTAATGGTCGCGCTGGGCGGATCGCCGGTGATTGCGCTGGCTTGGATCGTGCTGGCCGACGGCCGCCGGCTGGCGCTGCGCATCGTGTTGAGCTTGCTGGTCCTGTTGGGTCTTGCGGGCGCGGGCTTCTTCTTTCGGAGTATCGGCAATGGACTGTCGGTCGGCGACATGCTGACGTTCGAAGCGGGCGCGATGTTCAACGGTCTTGTCAGTTTCGCCGTGGTCCGGGCCTGCGGATACCGGCTGCGCCGCCGCTCGAAAAAGCGCGTCGAAGTCGCAGCGCATCATTCGCCGGCGGCAAGTTCGCGCCTCCGATTCGCCTTCGCCCTCGCGCCGCTTGTCGTCGTGGCGGCGGGCCTGGCTTGCAGCATTCCTCACCGCATCGAACAGTGGCGCCGGGCCGAGATCGTCGCCGATTGGCGCCGCATCGGCTTTGAACCGTCGCTCGCCGACGACGGCACGATCACGTCCCTGAAATGCGATCAAGAGCGGCCGCTTGCCGATGAGACGTGCCGGCGCATCGCGGGCCTCGCGGATTTGCTCATCCTCGATCTCTCCAGATCGACGATCGACGACCGGCAACTCGCCTTGCTCGCGCCGCTTGCGCGGCTGGAGAAGTTGGACCTGTCCGCCACGGCGGTCACCCACGCGGGACTGAAACAACTTCGGCAATTCGCGCAACTCCGTGATTTGAACCTGACGAATACGCCGATCACCGACGCGGGATTGGAGAGCCTCAAGGATCTGTCACGGCTCCAGACGCTCCAATTATCTCTGACCGAAAACTTCCGCAAGGCGCACCGGCTAGCGAGCATCGAGATTGGAGCTTCCGAGGCGCTTTTGGGCCGTTTGCCAAGCACGACGAGTACCGATATTCGCTATTCGTCGGGCGCCCAGCGCGTCAGCGTTTCCCGCGTCAAGCTGAAACGACCGCACGCCGGAGGCCGAGCCGTCACGAAGGGCTTACCGGCGGCGGTGACGGACGCCGGGCTGGTCTCGCTGGCCGCCGCGCAGGCCGAACTCGAAGAGCTTGACCTTCGCGACTCGGCCGTGACCGACGGGGGATTATTGAGCTTGCGAAAGCTCCAAAATCTCAAGCGCCTCGATCTGCGCGGGGCTCCGGTCACCGAGCAAGGCGTTTCGCGTTTGACTCGTCTCCTGCCCGAATGCGAGATTCTGAGATAAAAGAAGGCGGTCGGCCTCATTTCTCGACGGCGCGAAACGAAAGGCCGTCGTAGTAACCATCGTTTTCGCGCCCGCCGTAGCGCGTGCTGATCAGCCGCACCCGCACCCACCGCGTTTCGCGCGGGGCCAGCCGTTTGTCGGAAACGAGTTGCCAAGCGTCGACGTTGGCGATGGGGCCCGAGTCGGCCGCGTCGAGGATCTTGGAATTCGATGAGTCGCGATACTCGACGACGATCCGCGACATATCGGGCGGTTGCTGCTTGAACGACCGGACGAAGCCCGTGAACTCGAACTTCTGCTTTCCCGAGTCGATTCGCGGAGCGTACAACTCGACATCGATGTCTTGCACAAGTTCGCCTTCGGCGCAATCGCCCGGCAGGAAGTATCCGGTCCCTTCCTGGGGCGGGGGGTCTTTTTCGCGGCGCTGCCACGGTCCCTTGATCGCCGTCCATCCGGGGATCCCGCTGCCTTGCGGCGGCTGCTCGCAACCCGGGTTGCGCAGCAATTCGCGCCGAAACCGGCCGATTTGCTCGGGGTCGCCGAGCCGATTCAGTTCCTCGACGAGAGCGGCGGCTGAAGCGCTCTGGCGGGCCGATGCATATTCGTCGATCGCCGTCCGGTAGGTTCTTTCCAGATCGGCGCGGGCCTTGGCCGCTTTTTGCTTGAACGCGCTCGGCGCCGTCGCCGGCATTCGGCCGTCTTGGTCGAACGCGACGCGCATTTGCACTGCCGCATCGAACGGCCCTTTCGTCCTACGGCGTGCGCTCGATTCGATCCGCTTGTCGATGTAGGTCTCTAAAGAGTCGCAAACCTTCTGCATGTCGCGGAGATAGTCCGCCTTGGCCTTGACCAGCATCGCGGCGATGGCGTTGCTGTTCGCCGCGGGCGGAGGGGCGTTTGCTGGTTCATTGGCGGCTTTTTCCGCCAACGATTCGGCGAGGCCTGTGGCCGACGGCTTGGGCATCGTGCTTTCCGCGACGGCCGGTAGTCGATCCGGCGGCGAATTCTCGCGAACCTCGGTTTTGAGAAACGCAGCGGCGGCGTCGGAGGATGCATCAGGCGGCTGCACCGAAGCTTCCATGTCAGCAGTCGGTGGAGAGGGCGTCTCGGGGTCTTTCGGTGCGGGCGGCTGCAGGTCCGGTCGCGGATTCGTCGCTGTCTTCGCGGGGCGTGCGTTGGGCGGGGCCAAGGCAATCGGTTCCGCGCCGGGTTTGGTCCAAACCAAGTAGCCGACGACGAGAGCGGCCGACAAGGCTGCGACACCAGCCAATGGCCAACCGCTGTTTCGGCGGCGTCGCGGGCGGCCATTGCGCATCGCGCTCGCCCGCTCGAACACCAACTCCGGCGCCGCCAGCGGATTCACAGCGGCGGGAACCAGTGCGGGCCGAACCGGCTGGGCTACCGGCTGGGGGCGCGGAGCGGGCGGCAAGGGCGGTTGGGTCGGGGCCGCAGACGGCGGGGGCTCCTGCGCCGCGGCAAGTTGCCGTCGCAATTCCGCGTCGTAGGCGGCGCGTTTCTGCGGATGGAGCAGGGAGATTTTGGCGGCCGACAATTCGTTGAGCAGCTTTTGCGAATCGGCCGAGTGCGGCCCGCCTTGAAACGTCCGCACATGGGCCATCTGCCGGTCGGCCGCGCTCTCGATGACGTCGAGATCGTCTTCGAACAGATTGATGGCCAACAGCCGATAGTGGTTCGGCGGCTGGTCCTCCGCCGGAATGCCGAGCCATTTGTGGTAGGCGTCGAATGTCATGTCTTCTTGCCAACGCATCGAGACAGAGCCGCCGATCGTCGCCCTAGGGCGCGATCCATCTCGATCGTAACCGGGACCGGCAGGACCGGCGTAGTATAACTCCCCGCCAAGAGGCTTTTCCAGCCGACTACCGGCCGGCCTTCGTCGCCCGCGAAAACACTGATTTCACCGAAGGCGCGGATGCTCTGCAATCCGTGGCGCCCGTGCCATCCGTGGTTCGCCACGGCTTTGCCTCCGCGCGGCAACTTGCGGCACGGTTCGCAAAGCAACATAATCGGACGTCGCGCCCCGCCGCCGGGCAAGACCGGCGCTCTCTACGTTATGGGCGCGGAAGGACCAAACCGACATCTAGGGAAGTGCAGGGGACGCACCGATGAAAGCCGCCTATATCAAGCAAGTAGGACCGCCGGAAAACATTACGTTCGGCGATTTGCCGACCCCTGAGCCGACCGGCGCCCAGGTCTTGGTGCGAGTCACGGCGGTGGCGGTGAACCCGATCGATACCTACCTGCGCAGCGGGGCGGTGAAGATGGAACTGCCGCTGCCGTTTATCGTCGGCTGCGATCTGGCTGGCGTGGTCGAGCGCTGCGGCCCGGAGGTCCAGCGGCTCAAGCCGGGAACGCGCGTCTGGGGCAGCAACCAGGGCTTGATGGGCCGGCAGGGGACGTTCGCCGAGTTCGCCGCGGTCGACGAAGCCTGGCTCTATCCGACGCCCGACGGGGTCAGCGATCAGCAGGCCGCCGCCGGCGCGTTGGTCGGAATTACCGCACACCTGGGACTGGTGCGATTCGCCAAGCTGGCCGCGGGCGAAACGCTGTTCGTCAACGGCGGCAGCGGGGGCGTCGGTTCGACGGTCGTGCAGATGGCCAAGGCGATCGGCGCCCGCGCCGTGACTACGGCCGGCTCGAACGAGAAAGTCGAGGTCTGCCGCGCCTTGGGCGCCGACATGGCGCTGAACTACCGCACGGACGACGTCGACGCGGCGATCCGCCATTTCGTGCCCGGCGGAGTCAACGTCTGGTGGGAGACGCTGCGCGAGCCGAACTTCGAGCGGACCGTGCCGCTGTTGGCGCCGCGAGGGCGGATGATCGTGATGGCCGGGCGCGAGGCCCGCCCGCTGTTTCCGGTCGGCCCGTTCTACGTCAAGGATTGCTCGCTGTTCGGCTTCGCGATGTTCAACGCCACGCCCGACGAGCAGCGCGCTAGTGCATCGGACATCAATCGCTGGCTGGCATCCGGACAATTGAAGCCGCGCATCGACCGCGTGCTGCCGCTGGCGCAGGCGGCCGACGCCCACCGCCTGCAGGAAGAAAACACGCTGCAAAAGGCCGGCACGCTGGCCGGAAAAATCGTGCTGACTCCGTAGCCGCTTGCCGCCCCAAGTCTATGTCCATCGACATCGCCCATTACCACGGCTGGCAGGGTTCGCTGCGTTCGCCGTGGCTGGCGTCGCTGGCAATCGTTCGCGTGGCGCTGGTGCAGGTTTTCCGCCGCAAGGCCTATTGGCTGGTGCTGGCCCTCGGCTTGGGCCACTTTCTCTTCGATTGGATCTGGATTTACGGGATCACGCAAGCGGGCCAAGTTCCCGAGATCCGCGGCGCGATGCTCGAACAGATCGGCTTCGACGCCGCGCCGAAGAACGGCTTGCAGACCGGTTATCTGGCCTTCATGGAGCGGCAAAGCGTGGCCGTGATGATCTTGCTGGCCTTCTCGGGCAGCTTGCTGGTAGGCAGCGACTTCCGCTTGAATGCGCTGCCGTTCTATTTGTCGCGCCGCATCGACCGGCGGCACTACATTGTGGGCAAGCTGCTGGCCGTAGGGGTGATCGTTTCTCTATTGACGACCGTGCCAGCCTTGCTGCTGTATTTCGAGTACGGCATGTTCAGCCCTTCGCTAAGATATTGGATCGACAACTGGCGAGCGGTCGCCGCGATTCTTTTGTATGGCCTCGTATTGGCCGCCTCGTTGAGCATCCTGGTGGTTGCGCTCTCGGCCTATTTGCAGCGGACGGCGCCGATCGCCATCACCTGGTCGAGCTTGTTCGTGCTGCCCAAGCCGCTGCGTCAACTGTTGGTCAAGGAGACGCACAACGATTATTGGAATCTGATCGATCCCTGGCGCGACATCCACTATGCCGGCCGCTGGCGGTTCGGCGGATTGAGGCCGAGCGAAGACGAGCGGTTGGCGCCGTGGGCCGCGGCAATTTTGGCCGTCGCATGCACGATCGCCGTGCTGGCGCTCGTGCGGCGCGTGCGCGCGGTCGAAGTCGTGGAATGATTTCGCGAAAGGAGCCACGGATGAAACACGGATAAAACACGGATTTTTTGGCAAGGCGTCTTTTCAACTGTGTATTTCATCCGTGTTCAATCCGTGTTTCATCCGTGGCTAAAATCGCTTCTTTGAAACTCGTGTCGTATCGATGCAACTTTCCTTCGACCGCGTGACGAAATTCTACGGCCCGGTGATCGGCGTCAACGACATCAGTTGCCGCATCGGCCCCGGCATCACCGGGCTGTTGGGCGCCAATGGGGCGGGCAAGTCGACGCTCATCAAGCTGGCCAGCGGTCAGTTGCGCCCCAGCCTGGGCGAAGTGCGCATCGGGCCGCATTCCGCCTGGTCGACGGCCGCCAAGCGCGAGTTCGGCTACAGCCCCGACATCAACAATTTCTACGAGGAAATGACGGGCCGCGAATTCGTATATGCCATGACCCGTCTATATGGCTACCGCCGGGCCGAGGCCCGCGAGCGGACCGAGCGAGCGCTGGCCGAAGTCGGCATGACCTCGCGCGCCGAGCGGCGGATGGCCGGTTGCAGCCACGGCATGAGGCAGCGGATCAAGCTGGCGCAGGCCCTGGTCCACGATCCGCCGATCTTGCTGCTGGACGAACCCTTGAGCGGCATCGACCCCGGCGGCCGGCGAGAGATCAACGATCTACTCGCGCGCTTGGCCGAGCAAGGCAAGACGATCTTGGTTTCAAGCCATATCCTGCTGGAGATCGAACACCTGGCGGATACCGTGGTGATGATTTCTCGCGGAAGGATCATGGCCTCGGGCACGTTGGCCGAAATCCGCGAACTGCTGGACGATCAGCCGCTGACGGTCGAAATCGTCGTCGAGCCGCCGCGGCGCCTGGCGTCGTTGCTGGCCGAGCTGCCCGAGGTGCGGAGCATCGAGCTGCGCGATTCCGTGCTGGTGGTGCGTACTACCTCGCCGGCGAGGTTCTTCGCGTCGCTGGGCGATTTGGTCGTGCGGCACGCGCTGGAAGTGCGGCGGCTGCAAACGCTCGACGCCGGCGCCGACGCCGTGTTCGGCTATCTCGAAGGGAACTCGCCATGAGACTCTGGCGCGCCTGGCTGACGCTCGTCTGGCTCTCCTTTCGGCGGCTGCTGTGGTCGGCCAGCACGCTGATGATCTTGTTTCCGCTCTCCGGCGGCGCGCTCTTCTTGCTGCGGCGGCGCTACGATCGCATGGAGGACGTCGAAGCCGCGTTCGGCATGTACAGTAATTTCCTGATTCCGATCTTCGCCTCGTTCATGGTTCCGATCTGCGCGTTGGCCTACGGCACGGCGAGCATCGGCGGAGATCGAGAGGACCACACGCTGCTGTTCGTGCTGGTGCGGCCGATCCCGCGCCCGCTGATCTTGCTGGCCAAGTTCGCGGCGACTCTGCCGTTGACGATCGGCCTGGTGTCGGGCGTGTTCTTCATCTATTGCTCGTTGGCCGGGCAGCCGGGCGCGCTGGCCTACCAGCTTTATCTGCCGACCGTCTTGGGAATGACGCTGGCCTATGTCGGCTTGTTTCACCTGTTCGCCGCGGCCTTGCGGCACTCGACGATCGTGGCGCTGGTTTATGCGATTTTCATGGAATTGCTGTTGGGCAATATGCCCGGCGTCATCAAGCGAGTCGCCGTGAACTACTACGGCCGTTCGTTGATGTACGCCGCCGGGGCGAGCGAAGGGCTGGAGCGGCCCGAGGGCTTCGAGCCGCTTTCGTCGTCGGCCGCCGGTTGGGCGCTCGCCGGCGTCGCGCTGGGCGCGCTGCTGCTGGCGATGTGGATCTTCGAACGCCGCGAGTATCGGGATCTGACGTAAGCGGGCGCCGGCGGAACGAACCCTCTCCCTTTGGGAGAGGGCAGGGTGAGGGCGCTACGGCGCAATTCGCCACAGCGCGAGAGGCTGGACAAGAGGTTGCCGTCTCGCCACGACCGTCTTGCAGCGGAGAGTTGTAACCGCCCTCACCCCAACCCTCTCCCGAAGGGAGAGGGAGCTTCCGCGCCCACCACCAACCACCGGCCCCCTCCTCACACCTGAAACACGCCCAGGCGAAACGGCTCGCGCTCGGCATGCCGCGTGGCCAACTCCAAGGCGAAAATCAATTCGTCGCGCGTTCTCGCGGGGTCGATGATCTTGTCGACCCAGCCGCGGGCCGCCGCATAGCGCACGTCGGTCTGTCGTTCGTAATCGCCGCGGACCTGCTCGCGCAGCCGGGTCAATTCCTCGGCGTCGACCGCTTGCCCTTGGCGCTCGAGGCTCTTGATCGTGATCTCGAGCAACGTCGAAGTGGCCTGCTCGGCGCCCATCACGGCGCAGCGTGCCGAAGGCCAGGCGAGAATCAATCGAGGATCGAAGGCCTTGCCGCACAGGGCATAGTTGCCGGCGCCGTAGGAACCGCCGACGAGCACCGTCAATTTCGGCACGCGGCTGTTGCTGATCGCGTTGACCAGCTTGGCCCCGGCCTTGATGATGCCCGCGCGCTCGCTGTCGCGGCCGACCATGAACCCGTTCACATCTTGCAGAAACACGATCGGCAGCCAATCTTGGTTGCAGTTCATCACGAACCGCGCGGCTTTTTCGGCGCTGTCCACATACAGCACGCCGCCGAACTGCACTGGACCCTCGGACGGCCGGACTTGATGGTGCTGGTTGGCGACGACGCCGATCGGGAACCCGCCCAGCCGGGCCGTGCCGCAAACCACCGATTGGCCGTACTCCGCCTTGTATTCGTCGAAGCTGCCGGCATCGAGAATGCAGGCGAGCACGTCGCGCACCTCGTAGTCTCGCCTCGGGTTCGAGCCAAGGATGCGGACGATCTCGCTCGCCGGCTGCGCCGGTTCGACGACCGCGTGCCGGACGAACGGCGGCGAGGGCGACGGCGGATCGGGTGCGACCAGCGCCGCCAAATGCCGCAGGCGGTCGAGGCAGGCTTCGTCCGTCGGATCGCGGTAGTCGATCGTGCCGCTGACTTGGGCGTGCATCTCGGCGCCGCCCAACTCTTCGCTGGAGACTTCCTGGCCAATGGCGCTTTTGACCAGCGCCGGGCCGGCCAGGTAAAGCCCCGAGCCGTCGGTCATCAGCAGTTTGTCGCACAGCACCGGCAGATAGCCGCCGCCGGCGACGCAATTGCCCATGATCGCGGCCACCTGTCCGATGCCGGCCGCCGAGATCACCGCATTGTTGCGGAAGATGCGGCCGAAATCGTCTTCGTCCGGAAAGACGTCTTCTTGCAGCGGCAGAAACACGCCGGCCGAATCGACGAGATAAACCAGCGGCAACCGGTTCTGAAAGGCGAAGCGTTGCGCTCGCAGCACTTTCTTGGCGGTGGCCGGAAAGAAGGCGCCGGCTTTGACCGTGGCGTCGTTGGCGATGATCATTTGCCGCCGCCCGGCAATCGTGCCGACGCCGCATACGACGCCCGCCGCCGGCGCCCCGCCCCATTCGGAGTACATCTGCCAGGCCGCCCACAATCCGATCTCGAAGAACGGCGTGTCGGGGTCGAGCAGCCGTGCGATTCGCTCGCGGGCGGTCAGGCGACCTTTGGCGTGCTGTCTTTCGATGGCCGGTTGTCCGCCGCCGGTCGCGATTTCGGCCTCGAACTCGGCATGACGGAGGACCAGATCGCTCAAGCTTTCCGAAGGGCCAAGCGGGCGAGGCGGCATGGGGCGGAAACTCTCTTCCAGGCGTGCGGGCGGCGGCCCGAGCATCATACCGCCACGGCCGCCGGGAGGTTAGTCCTGTGTGGGGAACCGTCGGAGTTGCCGTAGGACGCCTAACTCAATGCGGCGGCAACGCTAGCAAACTTTGGGGACCGATACTGTTGGAAACTCGTTCGCAGTTGATTTGACCCCAAAGGGGTCGCATTCGATAGCCCAGGGCGCAGCCCTGGGAATTGGGACCGCCACGATCAAATTGAAGCCCCAACGGGGCGTGACCGGCGGAGAGACTGCACCGATGCAACGAGCACTGGATGACGAAAGGCGTGGCATGGCGCCGTGCGACCCCGTTGGGGTCGACGACGGATTTACGTGGTGCGATTTCCCAGGGCTGCGCCCTGGGCTGACGAATATGACCCCTTCGGGGTCGAAGAATTGCGGGAGCCAGATTGGAGTGCATTTTGTTAGAAGCTCTTAGGACGGCCTTTTGGTCAGTTCATCGCGGGCCGCGCCGGCTCTACATGACCCAAAACGGCCTTCGCATGATTTATATTTCGGCGGATTCATTTATATCGCCGCGCGTTTTTTCATTTCGGAGGCCGGTCCATTGCGGCGTTTGCCGAGAATTCCAGGCATTTGCGGCGAGCCGGTCCGCCGCGACACGTAAAAAAGGGGGCGCTTCGGGGCTGGTTGGCGCCCAATACCGGCCCATTTCGGGCCTGAATTATAAAAACCGCCGCCGCGGCGGCCGTGGCGAAAGTGCGTAATTGCCGGGCGGGAGCATGATTCGCCGCACTTGACGATTTATGTCTCGGAGGAGGCGTATAAATCATGATTTTCCGTCCGTTCCCGCGCTTGCCGCCCAGCATTTGCGCCGCCGCTCGACATTACCGCGTGGCCGGCTTGCGCGACAAGTCAAGCCGCCCAACTGCGCCGGAATCTCCGCCGCGGCAGCATCGGGGCCACCGTCAGAATCAGCCGCACGAACCGCTACTTTGTCCAGGAAAGGGCGGCCCTTCGCCAGCGGGGGATCTTTTCTCGAACGACTCGCCGCCGAACGGCACGTGCTTCGCGTAGAAATAACAAGACAGCTTCGTGCGAAGCACGGGCGGCCTTCGTTCAGGGAGGGAGCGAGCCATGAAGGTCTTAAGGCTGACGGCCATCGTCTCACTCGCAGTCTTATTTTGGGACGTTTCGACGGTCCATGCGCAGTACGGCGGCAGCTTTCTTGCGGGCCAAGGGACGCTCGCCGCAGCGCCGGGCCGGTCCAATCTCGACGTCCCCCAGGCGGCCGGCAACTATAAGCCGGCCTACTCTGCGCGGCTCGCCAATCAGCGGAACCGCACGGCGACCTATTTCGAAATGAGGCGGATGAACGCTTCGTATCGGGCCGAGACGCGCCGGCCGCCGCCGACTCCTGAAGAACTGTCGGCCTTCAACCAACAGCGGACCCCCGAGCGCCTGGAAGGGGATCAAATCGACGCGGCTAGCGGTAAGTTGATATGGCCTGGCATTTTGCGCGGAGACCAATTCGCCGAATCGAGAGCCAAGCTGGAGCGATTGTTCGCCGACCGGACGATCCATGCTTACGACTCCGGCCTGGGCACGCCGAATTATCACGCCATCGTGGCCGCAGTCGACGAGATGCATGCCCAGTTGAAGGCGACGCTGTTCGCCTGGAAGCCGGACGAATACATCGCCGGGCAGAAATTCCTGAAGAGTCTGGCGTTCGAAGCCCGGTTCGCGCCGGGCGCCGCCGCAGCAGATTTGCACGGAACTGGATGACTTTAGCGCGCTTTTTCGGAGCAATAGGCGCCTTGCCTCGCGGAAGTGTAACTTGCGGCGTCTTCGCTTAACTAAGACCATTAGGAGAGTTATGGCTTTGATGGCAGAATAGGGTTGAACCGGTACGCCGGTTGCTGCGTATAATGCCCTCAGAGCGGGGAAGAACAAAGATAGGCAATCCGCCTGTTTCGGTGCGCCCTACCGCCTAGCCGTTGGAGGAAGCTGTCATGAGAACCAAGTATGTGCGAATCCTGGCGCTGAGCGCCTGCGGCGTCTTTGCTTCGGCAGG
>DATNEC010000622.1:0-11215 GCA_035606815.1 Pirellulales bacterium | reverse complement strand
CACCCGATCTTCGACGCTGCGCGTCAGCGTTTGCCAGGTTTCGGCCGATTGTGCCGCATTGAGCCAACTCAAGCCGGCCAGAATTCCGGCGCCGACCGCGCCGATCCGCGCTCTTCCGTGCATCGCTTCCTCCCCGGTTCGCCGGGCGCGAAAAACGCCCCGCAAACATACCTCACGGCGCAGAAAGGTCAAATCGGGCGCTCTTGAGAGCGAATATTCGGATTGTATCGCTTTGACTGATGCCAATGGTTGCCGTGCCTTCGAACCCGCCTACAATGCGGCGATATGTGCGGCATCACAGGAGCCGTTTGGACCGACGCAGGAAGGCCGATCGAGCGCGAAACGCTCCAACGGATGACCGACGCGCTCGCGCATCGCGGGCCGGACGATGAGGGCGTTTATCAGAGCGATCTCGCCGCGCACACTTACGCGGGCGCCCTGGCCGGCGTGGCGCTCGGCTTCCGCCGGCTCTCGATCATCGACGTCGCCACGGGCGCTCAGCCGCTGGCGAACGAGGACGGTTCGATCTGGGTCGTCTTCAACGGCGAGATCTACAACTACCTTACGCTCCGCAAGCGGCTGCAAGGCTCGGGCCACCAGTTTCGCACCTCCGGCGACGCCGAAACGCTCGTCCATTTGTACGAAGACGAAGGCCTCGATTTTCTGCGACACATCGAAGGCATGTTCGCGCTGGCGCTGTGGGACGCCAACCACCGGCAATTGATCCTGGCCCGCGACCGGCTCGGCAAAAAACCTCTCGTGTATCGCCAAGAGCCCGAGCGGCTGCTGTTCGCCAGCGAACTGAAGAGCCTGCTCGAAGTTCCCGGCGTGCCGCGCGAGATCGACCCCGGCGCGATCGACGAATATCTCACGTACCAATACATACCGCACCCGAACACTATCTTTCGCGGCATTCGCAAGCTGCCCCCCGGTCATTGCGCGGTTTATCGCGACCGGCAGCTCAAGGTCGCCAGTTATTGGAATCCCGATTTCACTCGCGAGATCGAGCGTCCGGCGGCGGAATACAAAGCCGAACTGCGCTCGGAAATGACCGCCGCCGTCGAAAAGCGATTGCAAAGCGACGTGCCGCTGGGCGCGTTCCTGTCGGGCGGCGTCGATTCTTCGATCGTCGTCGGACTGATGACGAAGCTGGCGAAAGAGCCTGTCCGCACGTTTTCGATCGGCTTTCCCGTCGCCGAGTTCGACGAGACGAGCTACGCCCGCGAAGTCTCGCGGCAGTTGGGCACGATCCACCAAGAATTCCGCGTCGAGCCGGACGCCGTGGAAATACTGCCCAAGTTGGTTTGGCATTACGACGAGCCGTTTGCCGACAGCTCGGCGATTCCGACCTACTACGTCTCGAAAATGACACGCCAGCAAGTCACCGTGGCGCTGACGGGCGATGGCGGCGACGAATTGTTCGCCGGCTATCCGCGCTATCGGGCCGTCGAAATCGGAACCTGGTTCGATCGCCTGCCGCGCGGATTGATGAAATTCGCCGCCGGAGAATTCTGGCAACGCTTGCCCAGCGGGCAGCGGCAGAAATCCTATCTGCGCAAATTCAAGCGGCTCGTCGGCGCGCTCGGACGCCCCGCCGAGCGGCGGTATCTCGATTGGATCTCGATCTTCAACGAAACTCGCCGGGCGGAACTTTACGACGAAGCATTCATCGCTCGCCTGCCCGACAGCGATCCGTTCGACTTCCTATCGGCGGCCTTCTCGCGCAGCCAGGGCCGCGACGCGATCACCGCGACCAGCCTGGCCGATTTGCTGACTTATTTGCCCTGTGACTTGATGACGAAAGTCGATATCGCTTCGATGGCCAACAGCCTGGAGTGTCGCCAGCCGTTCCTAGACCAACGGGTGGTGGAGTTGGCGGCCGCCATGCCGCGGCGGCTCAAATATCGCCGGGGACGGGGCAAGCGAATTCTGACCGAGGTCTTCGCCGACCTGCTCCCCCTTTCGGTGCGGCGCCGCGCGAAGATGGGCTTCGGCGTGCCGCTGGGCCATTGGTTTCGGCACGAACTGCGCGATTTCGCCCGCGACGCCCTGTTGGACCCCCGCGCCCTGGGGCGGGGCTATTTTCGCCCGGAGATCGTGCGAAACATGGTCGAAGACCATCAGGCAGGCCGATACGACCATAGCTACCGATTGTGGGCGCTGTTGGTGCTGGAACTGTGGCACCGTGAATGGATCGACCAACGCGCGGGACTTTAGCGATCGGCGCGAAATCGGTAGACTGGGCGTTGACGCCGAATGGGAAGCGTGGAACGGGAAGTGCGGAATGAAGCGATTCGTTGCATCGGCACGGAGGAAGTCGTGATGGACAATGTGCTGGCCGTGGTCTTGGCGGGCGGAAAAGGTTCGCGGCTCGAGCCGCTAACGCGAGATCGGGCCAAGCCGGCGGTGCCCTTCGGCGGCGCTTATCGCATCATCGACTTCACGTTGTCGAACTGTCTCAACAGCGGGCTGCGCAAGATCCTGCTGCTCACGCAATACAAGGCGATGAGCCTCGACCGCCACATCAATCTCGGCTGGCGGCGATTTCTCTGCCGCGAGTTGGGCGAATTCATCGACGTCGTGCCGCCGCAGCAGCGGATCGACGAACATTGGTACAAGGGCACGGCCGACGCCGTCTATCAGAACATCTATACGCTCGAAAAAGAGCAGCCCGAGTACGTCGTGATCCTGGCCGGCGACCACATCTACAAGATGGACTATCACCAGTTGGTCGAAATGCACAAGGCCACCGGCGCCGACGTGACGGTGGGCGCGCTGCGGGTGAAGGTGGAAGAGGCGGTCCATTTCGGCGTGATGCAGATCGAGAAGGACGGCCGGATCGTCGAATTCCAGGAGAAGCCGAAAACCGGCGCCAAGACCATTCCGGGCGACGACCGGCACATTCTGGCTTCGATGGGCATCTACGTGTTCCCGGCGCGGTTCATGTTCGAGCAGCTTTGCCAGGACGCCACGCGCAAGAACAGCCAGCACGACTTCGGCCGGAACATCATTCCGGAGTTGATCCGGACGCACCGCGTCTACGCCTTTCCGTTCCACGACGAAAACCGCAAGACCGACGCCTACTGGCGGGACGTGGGCACGCTCGACGCCTATTTCGAGGCGAACATGGATCTCGTGGCGGTCGACCCGCAACTGAACATGTACGACGACCGCTGGCCGATCCGCACGTATCACCCGACGTTCGCCCCGCCGAAATTCGTGTTCGCCGAAACCGGTCCCAACTCGCGCCGCGGCCAGGCGCTCGACAGCATTGTTTGTCCAGGCTCGATCGTCTCGGGCGGAAGCGTGGAGCGCTCGATCGTGGGGCCGAATACGCGCGTGAACAGCTACGCTCGCGTCGAGGATTCAATCTTGTTCGAGGGCGTCGACATCGGCCGGCACGCCAAGGTGCGCCGCGCGATCATCGACAAGGGCGTCCACATCCCTCCGGGGATCGAGGTCGGCTACGACCACGAGCACGATCGGGCGCGCGGCTTCACCGTCAGCGAGGGAGGGGTGGTGGTGATCGCCAAAGCCTACGGCGCCGAGCATTTCTTGGAGGCTGAAGCGGTGCATCAATCATAGGGCGGCCGCTTGCCGACGCGAATTGCCATTGCCGTGGTGGAGCACGACGGACGATACCTGATCGGCCGCCGGCCCGACGGAGCGTCGCTGGCCGGGTTGTGGGAGTTCCCCGGCGGCAAAATCGAAGCGGGCGAAACGGCCGAGCTGGCCGCGGCCCGCGAATGCCTGGAAGAAACCGGCCTGGCGGTTGAAGTCGGCCCGGCGTACCCCTCGGTGGTCCACCAATATGCTCACGGCAAAGTCGCCCTGGAGTTCTTTGCCTGCCGGCCGTTCGAACCGGAGCGAGCGCCGAAAGCGCCCTTCCGCTGGGTGCTAGCTGCCGATCTGGGAGACTACGAATTTCCGGAAGCCAACGGGGGCCTGGTGGCCTACCTGAAATCGCTATAGGAAGCTCGGCGGCGGTCGGGTAAGTTTTGAAAACTTTACACGGTCGGAGAGCGGATGGCGAACGGTTTTCTGCCCGCCTCGACGGCAATCGAGAAGCATTGCCGCGTCAGGGCTTGAAGTGCGTTCGACTCCGCCGCGAAAGAAGAGAAATCGAAGGGCGGCCCGCGGTTTGCTCTCACGCCGCAGCTAGATAAGCGATCCGCTAAGGAATGCGGTCGCACAAGCAAAGGATTGCTGGAGTACAGAGCATGGAAGCTCGCCTCATTCGGGCCGCCTTCTTGGCCGCCATCGTGGCATCGCTCGGCGCCGGTCATCGCACGACGAATTTCATCGTCAACGCTCCGACAAAAGATGTGGCTCGCCAGGTCGGCGATTTCGCCGAACAATACCGCCGCGACTTGGCGCTCGAATGGCTCGGAGAGCCGATTCCCGCTTGGGGCCAGCCTTGCCCGATCACCGTCGAAGTCGGACCGCAATTGGGCGCCGGCGGGGCCACCAGCTTCGTCTTCGACCGCGGCCAGGTCTTCGGTTGGCAGATGACCATTCAAGGTCCGCTCGACCGGCTGCTCGATTCGGTCTTGCCGCATGAGGTGACGCACACCATTTTCGCCAGCCATTTCCGGCAGCCGCTGCCCCGCTGGGCCGACGAGGGAGCTTGCAGCACGGTCGAGCATCGCAGCGAACGGATCAAGCAGCAGAAGATGCTGGTGCGGTTCCTGCAAAGCCAGCGCGGAATTGCCTTCGACGAGATGTTCCGGATGAAAGACTATCCGCGAGACATCCTGCCGCTCTATGCGCAGGGACACTCGCTGGCCACGTATCTCGTCGCCCAAGGCGGCAAGAAAAAATTCGTGCGGTTCGTCGGCGACGGACTGCAATCGCGGGAGTGGCGGCGCGCGTTGCACGCACATTACGGCTTCGCCGACCTGGGCGCCTTGCAAAACAACTGGCTCGAATGGGTCAAACAAGGCAGCCCGCTGCCGGTGAAAACCGACCAAGACGAGTTGCTCGTCGCTCGTCCCGAGAACCAAACGCTGGCCAGTCTGGGGCCTTTTCCGCGGCCCGCGTCGGACGCGACGCTCGTCAGCCATGAGCAGCCCGCGGCGAAACTCGTTCCGGTGCATCGTCCCGAGCAAGGCCTCGTTTCGGACTCGCCCAACACGGGGTGGCGCCGCGTCGGAGACGAGGCGCAACGGCCCGCCGCTGGGGCCGCCACGATGAGCAGCCTGACGCCGTCCGAGGAGAGTCCGGGCGCCGTCATCAGCCAGGCGACCCGCCCGCAAACGCCGGAACCGGCGCGACAAATCATTCTCGAATGGAACCAGCCGCCGCGAGCGGCTCCGAGTGCGGCGCCGGCCGAAAAGGCCGCGACCGCGCCGCAACCCAATCGGGGATCAGTCTACGAAGGTCGGGCGAAGCAACAGGTGCTGCGGCGATAACCGCCGCGTCTACTTTGCGTCACTGCGGAAATAAAAACCGCGTGAAGTGGAAGAAGATCGGCGCGGCGAAGCAGGTCGAATCGATCCGGTCGAGCACGCCGCCGTGGCCTTCGATCAGCGTGCCGTAGTCTTTGACGCCGCGGTCGCGCTTGATGGCCGACATCGTCATGCCGCCCGCGAAGCCCATCGTGGTGATGACCACCGACATGACGGCCGCTTCCCAAGGCTCGAAGGGCGTGGCCCACCACATGGCCGTGCCGAACAACGTGGCGCAGCCGACGCCCCCCAGGTAGCCCTCCCAAGTCCGATTCGGGCTGATGGCGGGCGCAATCACGTGCTTGCCCAGCAGCTTCTCGCTGATGTATTGAAAGGCGTCGCCCAGCGTCACGACCAGCAAGAAGAAAAACAGCAAGCGGGCGTTGGGGCTTTCGTCGGCCGAGCTTCCCCCCGCGGGGCGCGACTCGCCCGCTTCCGCGTCGGGCGGCCCTTCGGCGGCTGGGCGGCTTTCGGCCGCCGCGGGACGCGAAATGTCGAGATACAAAATCGCCGGGGCGTGGCTCAGGCAGTAGACGCAAATCATCAGCCCGGCCTGAATCTTCGCGCAGCGCTCCAAGTAGCGTTTGTAGTCGCCGGCCATCGCGATCCGCGCGGGGATGAACAGAAACGCATAAACCGGAATCAGCACGCTGTAGAGCGCGTAGTCGTTCAAGCCAATCAGGATATATTGCATCGGCGTGAACAAAAAAAAGACCCAGAATAGCGCGCGATGGTCGGCCATCCGCGTCGGCGTGAGCGTGATGAATTCGCGCAGCGCCCAGAACGAGAGCAGCCCGAACAGCACGACCGTCGCCTCTCGGCCCAGCAGAAAGGCCGCGGCGAGCACGGCGCACAGCACCCACCAGGCGCGTATCCGCGCGTTGAACTGCTCGATGACGGCCAGGTTCAGCCCGGTGTCGGTCTGTCGCTTGAGCAACTGGCCGATGCCGGTGGCGGCGGTCAGCAGCATCAGCACGCCGCCGACCAGGCCGAACGTCGTTAGGTCCATCAAGTTCATGCGTCTTTAAGGCGGCGAACGGCGTCGCGCGCTCGATTCAAGAAATCGGTCTTCGGCTCGCCCGCTTCCAGCCAGATTGGCGCGCCGAAGGTAATGCAGCTCAGCAAGGGCACCGGCAAGAACTCGCCGCGCGGCAGCACCCGGTTCATGTTATCCAAATGCACCGGCACCAGTTCCAGGTCCGGGCGCTTCTTGGCCATATAGTACAGGCCGCTTTTGAACTCGCCCATCTCCGCCCCCGTGTTCCGGCCGCCCTCCGGAAAGATGATGACCGAATGCGTGTCGCCCATGGCTTTGAGCATCAAATCGACCGGGCTTTGGTGGACTTTGATGTGCTTGCGGTCGATCAACAGCGCGTCGAAAACTTGCCGGGCCAGGTAGCGGCGGACCCAGCCCTTTTCCCAGTAGTCTTTGGCCGCCACCGGCCGCGTGAGCGCTCGTACGTCGGCCGGCAGCGACGACCAGATCACGATCGGATCGAGATGGCTGGTGTGGTTCGCAAAATAGACCCTCTGGCAGGTATCGGGCTGGCAATCGATCCAGCGCACGCTGGCGCCGCTGAGAAACCGGGCGATCGCCGCGAGCAGGGTCCGGGTCATCTCTCAACGCAAAATCCTCGGCGCAGCGGGGCGCAAGCTGACATCAGCTCGCCGTCGTTCCGCGTCCGCGCGTGCCGCAAGAATCGCATCGTATCCTGCCGATGGGGGCGAGCATAGACCTTCGCAGACCCCCGTAGGATGGACCTCTGGTCCGTCGCTCCGAGCGCCGGCTTCCGTTTTTCACAACTTTCGGCGAGGCCGCGTCCGCCGCGGACGCACTGGAAGTCCATCCTACGACTTCGTAAGATGCAGAGCCTATTCATCAAATTCAAGCTGCCGACAACAGGAGCCCAGCAGACGGCATGACCACGCAGCCCGTACTCATCAACGGCCGGTGGCAAGCGGCCCATGCCGCCGGCACCTTTCAAGCGGAGAATCCCGCGACCGGCGAGGCCTTGCCCGACGTTTATCCCGTCAGCGGATGGCCCGATTGCAACGCCGCATTGAACGCCGCGGCGGAAGCGGCCGAGTCCTTGAGGCAGGCGCCGCCCGAGACCTTGGCGGCGTTTCTGGACCGATACGCCGAACGCATCGAAGCCCGCAAGGAACAACTTGTCGCAATGGCCCACGAGGAAACGGGCTATCCGGCCTCGCCGCGGCTGGCCGACGTCGAATTGCCGCGGACCACGGCCCAGTTGCGGCAGGCGGCCGCTGCGGCTCGCGAAGGCTCGTGGCGCTTGCCGACGATCGACAGCAAGGCCGGGATTCGCTCTTGTTACATGCCGCTGGGACCGGTCTGCGTGTTCGGGCCTAATAACTTTCCTTTCGCCTTCGGCAGCATCTCGGGCGGCGACTTTGCGGCGGCGATCGCGGCCGGCAACCCGGTGATTGCCAAGGCCAACAGTTCTCATCCCGGCACGACGCGATTGTTCGCCGAAGAGGCCCAAGCGGCGGCTTCCGAAACCGGCTTGCCGCCCGGCACGGTCCAATTGATCTATCGCACCGGCCATGCCGAAGGCGAACGGCTCGTGGCCGACGCCCGGGTGGGCGCAATTGCCTACACGGGCAGCCGCTCGGCAGGGCTGAAGCTGAAGGCCGCGGCCGACGCCGCCGGCAAGCCGATCTATCTTGAATTGTCGAGCATCAATCCGGTGGTCGTGCTGCCCGGAGCGCTGGCCGAACGGGCCGACAAAATCGTCGACGAATTCACGACCAGTTGTTTGATGGGCGCCGGCCAGTTCTGTACGAACCCGGGCCTGGTCATTCTGCTGGCGGGCGACGCGACGGAGAGATTCGTTTCGGCCGTCCGCGGTCGGTTCGCTTCGGCGCCCGCCGGTACGCTGCTTTCCAAAGGGGTCGCCCATTCGCTGAAACAGAGCGTTTCGCAGTTGACCCAAGGCGGCGCCGAAACGCTCGTCGGTGGGCAGCCAGGTTCCGGGCCGGGTTATCGCTTCGCCAATACCCTGCTGCGCGTGGGCGCCAAGCAGTTCTTGGCGCAGCCCGAGCACTTGCAAAGCGAGGCCTTCGGCAATGTTTCGCTGTTGGTCGTCGCCAAGGATGCCGAGCAGGCGGGACAGGCGCTCGATTGCCTGGAAGGCAACCTCACCGGCTGCATTTATTCCGCGACGACGGGCGACGACGATGCGCTTTACGACCAGCTTGCTCCCCGGCTGCGGTGGCGAGTCGGGCGACTGCTGAACGACAAGATGCCCACCGGCGTCGCGGTCAGCCCGGCCATGAACCACGGCGGCCCCTATCCGGCGACGGGCCATCCGGGCTTTACGGCCGTCGGCATTCCCGCGGCCTTGCATCGCTTCGCCATGCTGGCTTGTTACGACAATGTGCGCCAGCACCGCCTGCCGGCGGCGCTCAAGAATGAGAATCCGAACGGCAAGATGTGGCGATTGATCGACGGGAGCTGGACGCAAGGCGACGTGGCGGCATAGTCCTGGGGTGTCCTCGGGTCGCTCGATGCAGTCCGGCTTTCGCTACACTCCCAATTCCGCCTTCGTCGCGGCGAAGGCCTCGATGGCGAAATCGAGATCGTCGCGCGTGTGGGCGGCAGAGACTTGCACGCGAATACGGGCTTTGCCCTGCGGCACGACGGGATAGGAAAAGCCGATCACGTACACGCCCCGTTCCAGCATCCGCTCGGCCATTCGCCCGGCCAAGGCCGCGTCGCCGAGCATGATCGGCGTGATGGGGTGTTCGCCCGGCACGATCTGAAAGCCGCGGGCGGTTAGCCCCGCGCGAAAATGCCGCGTGTTTTCGTGCAATCGGTCGCGCAGTTCGGTCGATTTGCCGAGCATTTCCAGCACCGCTAGGGAAGTCGCCGCGATCATCGGGGCGACGGAATTCGAGAATAAATAGGGCCGCGAGCGCTGCCGCAGCAGCTCGACGATTTCGCGCCGGCCGCTGGTATACCCGCCGCTAGCGCCGCCCAGGGCTTTGCCCAGCGTGCCGGTCAAAATGTCGACGCGGTCCATCACGCCATGATGCTCGTGCGTGCCGCGGCCCCGGCGGCCCATGAAGCCGACTGCGTGCGAATCGTCGACCATCACCAGCGCGTCGTGCTTGTCCGCCAAATCGCAGATGGCCGGCAGATTGGCGATCGTGCCGTCCATTGAAAACACCCCGTCGGTGGCGATCATCCGAAACCGGGCGGACTTGGCCTCTTCGAGCTTCGCTTCGAGGTCGGCCATGTCGTTGTTGCGGTAGCGGAACCGCTGCGCCTTCGAGAGCCGCACGCCGTCGATGATCGAGGCGTGGTTCAATTCGTCGGAGATGATCGCGTCTTCGGCGACCAGCAGCGTTTCGAACAGCCCGCCGTTGGCGTCGAAGCAGGAGGAATACAGGATCGTATCTTCCGTGCCGAGAAATTCGGACAGCTTTCGTTCAAGTTCCTTGTGCGGTTGTTGCGTGCCGCAGATGAATCGTACGCTTGCCAGTCCGTAGCCCCAACGATCGAGCGCCCGATGGGCGGCGGCGACGATTCGCGGATCGTCAGCCAGCCCCAGATAGTTGTTTGCGCACATGTTCAGCACGCTCGGCCGATCGACGACTGCGATATGCGCCTGCTGCGGCGAGGCGATGATTCGTTCCGACTTGTACAGGCCAGCCGCGCGAATTTCGTCGAGCTGGCGAGCCAGATGGGATTGCATGGAGCGGAACATAGTTGGAACTCGGGCGTCGGTTAGAATTCGATGGATTGCGTCGGTCTCCAAAGTAGCAGGCACGCTCCGCGTGCCGTAAGCCGTCACGAGCGCTGCGCCTTTCGGATTGTCGAGCCCCGCGGCCGGGCGCCGCCACGGTTGCGGCACGCGGAGCGTGCCTACTACGTTGCCGTCAGCCCTCGTTCCAAGTCAAACTTACTTTGCCCGATTGCCCTGACCGCATGGCGGCGAAGCCCTGTTCGAAATCTTCGGCGGCGAAGCGGTGGGTGATGACCGGCGAAATGTCGAGGCCCGACTGCAGCATCACCGTCATCTTATACCACGTCTCGTACATTTCGCGGCCGTAGATGCCGTGGATCGTCAGCATGTTGAAGACGACGGTGGTCCAGTCGATGGCGATTTCCCGCTCTGGAATGCCGAGCATGGCGATCTTGCCGCCGTGGCACATGTTGGCCAGCATGTCGCGAAAGGCCCGCTCGTTGCCCGACATTTCCAAGCCGACGTCGAAGCCCTCTTTCATGCCCAGTTTTTTTTGGGCCTCGGCCAGGGTCTGCTCGCGCACGTCGACGGCCAGCGTCGCGCCCATCTTTTTGGCCAGCTCCAAGCGGTAGGAATTGACGTCGGTCACGACGACGTGCCTTGCCCCGGCGTGCCGCACGACCGCGGCGGCCATGACGCCGATCGGCCCGGCGCCGGTGATCAGGACGTCTTCGCCGGCGAGCTCGAACGACAACGCGCTGTGCACGGCGTTCCCGAGCGGGTCAAGGCACGCGCCGATCTCGTCGGGCATCCCCGGCGGCAGGACGTACGCGTTCGCGGCGGGAACGGCGATGTACTCCGCGAACGCACCCGGCCGCTGCACGCCGATCCCGACCGCGTTGCGGCACAGATGGCGCCGGCCAGCGCGGCAATTCCGGCAGTGCCCGCACGTGACGTGGCCCTCGACGGCGACGCGCTGGCCCGCCTCGAAACCGGTCACCTCGCTCCCGATCTCCGCGACTGACCCCTCGAACTCGTGACCGATGACGAGCGGCACCG
>DATNEC010000606.1:0-3792 GCA_035606815.1 Pirellulales bacterium | reverse complement strand
TGGCCGCCGGCGCCTTGACCGCCGCCGACCGCGATACGCAACTCGCGGCGTACGACGGCGTCACGTTCAGTTTCGCCGGCATGACGTTGTTCGGGGGCTGGGCGCGGCGACCTGCGTGAAGGCGATCCACGTCAAATCTTCTGCAACCGTCAAAGTCATCCGGCGGTTTGCCCCGCTTTCCCCCCGCTCGGATTCAGTTTGGGCCGACTTTGAAGCCTGGCGCTGTTTTGGCCGACGTACCAGATAGATCGATTGTTCCTCGGACGCGCCGTTGCAGGCGTCATAGGGTTTCAAAGGATTATTCCATGCGTTCCCCTGGCCGCGCCGCTTCGCCTTTTGCTTGGCTGTGGCTTGTCGTTTGGCTCGCCTTCAGCCTGGGGTGCTCCAGCAGCGGCGGGACGTTCACTTTGTTTCCGACGGGCGATTACCTGACGAGAGACGCCAAATTCGTCCGCACCGCCGTGCCTCGCTCCATTCCGGCGGCGCGCGAACTGCAAAAGATGGTGCTGCCGGCGTACATGGTCCAGCCCGGCGATCAATTGCTGGTCGAACCGATCAACCTGGACTCGCCGCTGCGATTTCCCGCCGATCAAACCGTGATGCCGGACGGCACGATCGACCTGGGCCGTTTTGGCCGGCTGGTCGTCGCAGGCAAGACCATCGAAGAGATCGAACTCGACGTTTCCGCCGCAATTCGGGCCATCGAACCCGCCGCCGACGCGATCAACGTTCGCCTGGTCAATCCGCAAAGCGCCGTCTACTACGTCTTGGGAGAAGTCAATTCGCCCGGCTCTTTTCCCTTGGTCGGCCGCGAAACGGTTCTCGACGGCATCCTGGCCGCTGGCGGGCTAAGCGACCGCGCCTCGCCTTGCAATCTCATTCTCAGCCGGCCCACTCTGCCGGACGGCTGCCGCATCGTCATCCCGATCTGCTACCGTCAAATCACGCAGCTCGGCGATACGAGCACGAACTTCCAGATCATGCCGGGCGACCGTATTTTCGTCGCCACCCGCACCTTGTGCGAAAGTTTGTTGCCGTGCCGGCGGTCGTGCCAACTCTGCCAAGGATCGCAGTGCCCTTGCCCGCCGGGCTCCGCCGTTTTTCCCGCGGTCACGACCTACGGCCAGCCCTCGCAGCCCGGCGTCGTCGAGGAGGGCGTTCAGGCTTCCGACGGATACGATCCGGCGATTGATCGCCCCATGCGGCGAACATCGAGCCGCGGGCCGCGGCGCCGAACGACGCCGGCCGCGGAATCTGCCAGTCACTAGGCCGCGCCGCCAAGGCCGCGGATGGCAATGCCGCTTGAAAACTCAATCTTGTTGCCTGCTTGCACGTCGAAACGCCCGGCACGGATATCCGTGCCGGGCGTTTCGCGTTAAGTTAGCGGAGATCCGCCGTCTCCATCGCTCGACCCGAGGATGCCATGCAACCAACGAATCCGCGCCGCGGCCCCCGATTCGCCGCGGCGCTTTCCACGGCGCCCGATGCGCCGCAAGCCATGGAAGAGATTTGCCGCGCGGCCGGCGAAAAGCTCGGCGCCGAGCCGAGCCTCGGGCTGTTGTTCGCTTCGCCGCATCACGCCGAGGCGCTGGGGGCCGTGGCCGCGGGTGTTGTCGAACGCCTTTCGCCGGGCTGCCTCCTGGGCTGTACCGGCGAATCAATCGTCGGCAATGCTCGCGAGATCGAGGAAGCGCCGGCGATGGCGCTGTGGTTGGCGGCGCTGCCGGACGCGTCGATTGCGCCAATGCACTTGCAGTTCGAGAAGACCGCGGAAGGCCCGACGGTGGTCGGCTGGCCCCACGATTTGCCGGACGCATGGCCCGCCGGTGCGGCGATGATCGTGCTGGGCGAACCCTTCAGCTTTCCGGCCGATTGGCTGCTGGAGCGGCTGAACGAGGACCGACCCGGCGTGCCGGTCGTCGGCGGCATGGCCAGCGGCGCTCATGCTCCGGGCGGAAATCGCCTGGTCTTGAATCGCCAGGTTCTCGACCGAGGCGCCGTGGCGGCGATGGTCCACGGTCCGGTGCGAATCCAGACCGTCGTCTCGCAGGGCTGCCGGCCGGTCGGGCGCGCCTTCGTAGTGACGAAGGCCGAGCAAAATGTGATTTTGGAGTTGAGCGGCAAGCCTCCGCTGGCCCAACTGCAAGAGGTCTTCGACGCTCTTCCGCCCGCCGACCAACGACTTGTCCAGCAAGGCCTGCACGTCGGCCGGGTGATCAACGAGTACCAGGATCAATTCCAGCGCGGCGACTTCCTGGTCCGCAACTGCATCGGCGCCGATCGCAACACCGGCGCCTTGGCGATCGGCGACTACGTGCGACCCGGGCAGACCGTGCAATTCCACGTGCGCGACGCGCAGACCGCCGACGAAGATTTGCGCGAACTGCTGCGCGAGGCCCGGCAGCCGTCCGCCGCGGAAGGCGCGTTGCTGTTCACCTGCAACGGCCGCGGCACGAGAATGTTCGACCAAGCGGACCACGATGCCGGGATGCTCGCGGAATTATTGGGCGGCATTCCGACTGCCGGCTTTTTCGCGCAAGGCGAACTGGGGCCGATCGGCGGCAAGAACTTCGTCCACGGCTTTACGGCCAGCATGGCTCTGTTTTCGGCATCGGACGTAGGTTCCTGAGCGGCCTATTGCGGGATTTCGCCGAGTTGCTTGAATGAGGGCTGGCGTTCTTGGAAGCAACAACACCGGCCGGAGATCTCGCATGGCTGCCGAACCTGAACTGCCGTTGGCCGGCAAACGATTCTTGATGTTCGTCGACGACATCTACGAAGATTTGGAACTCTGGTATCCGAAGTTGCGGTTGCTCGAAGCGGGCGCCCACGTCACGGTCGCCGGCCCCGATGCCGAGCGAAAGTATGCCGGCAAGCACGGCTACCCGTGCCGAAGCGATGCGGCGATTCGCGACATGGAAGCGGCCTATTTCCAGGGCGTCGTGGTTCCGGGCGGCTTCATGCCCGACAAGCTGCGCCGCGATCCAAAAGTGTTGTCGCTGGTGCGCGAGTTCGCCTCGGCCGGCAAGCTGGTGGCCGCGATTTGCCACGGCGGCTGGGTTCCGATTTCGGCCGGGGTCTACCGCGGCGTGCGCGTGACCGGTTCGCCGGGCATCAAGGACGACCTGGTCAATGCCGGAGCGATCTGGGAAGACGCCTCGGTCGTCGTCGATCGGCACTTCGTTTCCAGCCGCAAGCCCGACGATTTGCCCGATTTTTGCCGAGGGATTTTAGGCGTGATGGCGTAGATGGCGCCGGACTTCGATGAACCGCTGGACGAGTTCGAGGAATCCTCTGAATGAGGGCTCTGCTCTATGCCCTCGCGATACCCGCCTTGTCGAACGCCGGCGCCAAGTTGTCATAGCAGCGCTCGGCCGCTGCGACCGGATCGTAGCCGGGCTGGTTCGACACCATCCCGCTGACTTCGACGCAGACGCAGCCACGATAGCCGAGCGCCGCGGCCTCGCGCAGCAGCGGCACGTAGTCGAAGCCTCCTTCGCCGGGCAGCATGAACCGCGCTTGCCCTCGGTCGAGCACCGCGTCTTTGACGTGAATGAAACGCGTCAAGGGAATCATCCGCTTCAGCGTTTCGCCGAGCGCCAGCTCGCGATATTGAAAATGGCTGTAGTCGTAGGCCAATCTCAAGTAGGGGCCGCCGATCTTCTCCACGAGCGCCACGGCGTCGTCTGGCGTGTTCAGGGCGCCAAAGCGGTGCGGCTTGATCGCCAATGTCGTCTTGGTTTCTTCGGCCACGCGCACCCAGCCTGCCAACCGGTCGGCGAACCGGTCCTT
>DATNEC010000601.1:0-7931 GCA_035606815.1 Pirellulales bacterium | reverse complement strand
GGGCGGACAGATTCGCTCGGAGGCGTTAAAATAGCCGATTCGTTCATGGCGAGACACGAGCTTGATCGAAACCGCGCCGAGACCCAAGGCCGGCGCGTAGCATCACCCTAGCTTCCCGTCGACAAATAGGAAACCCATTCGTGGCCAGCTTCAGCACCAGCGAGTTCAAAAAAGGATTGAAGGTCCAGATTGACGGCGATCCGTACCTGATGATCGAATGCAATTTCGTGAAGCCCGGCAAAGGCAACGCCCTCTACAAGTGCAAGCTCCGCAACCTGCTCCGCAACACGGTGCTGGAACGGACCTACAAGGGGGGCGATTCGCTCGACGCCGCCGACATCACCGAAATCGCCGCTCAGTACCTGTACCGCCAAGGCGACATGTTCGTGTTCATGGACAACACGAGCTACGAGCAATACGAGCTGACGGCCGCCCAGGTGGACGAGGCCTGGAAGTACATCAAGGAGGGCACCATCTGCAACATGGTGCTGTTCAACAACAACCCGATCTCGGTCACGCCGCCGAACCACATGGTGTTGAAGATCGAATACTGCGAGCCGGCGGTGCGCGGCAACACGGCCACCAACTTGACCAAGCCGGTGAAGTTGGAGACCGGCGCCGAAATGCTCTGCCCGGCCTTCGTCGACATCGGCGATCTGATCAAGATCGACACTCGCACCGGCGAGTACATCGAACGGGCGAAGGAGTAGGGAAAGGTAAAAACAGAGAGAGAATGATAACCACAGAGTCACAGTGACACAGAGTTTGGAGAACTAAGAATTCTTGAATCGGCCGTCTTTTGGGCGGCGTCGGCGCCGAGAACTTATTCAATAATTCTCTTCTAACTTTTGCTCCTCTTCTCTGTGCCTCTGCGTCTCTGTGGTTTTCTCCAGTGAGTAGGTTATGCTTCAGCATGACAATCGCTCTGGCTCTTGATCGTTATGCTGAAGCATAACCTACGCGACTTCCGCCCGACGGCATGCTGGCCAATGTTGAAGCTGCGCGCGGAACTGCTGGGCAAGCTGCGGCGGTTCTTCGACGAGCGCGGCTTTCTGGAAGTCGAAACGCCGATCCTCTCGGCCGATGTAGTCGTCGATCGGCATTTGGACCCTTTTGCCGTTGAAGTTGGGGAAGGCGACTCGCGGCGAACGATGTGGCTGCAAACGTCGCCCGAGTTCGCCATGAAGCGGCTGCTGGCCGCCGGCGGCGAGGCGATCTACCAAGTGACGCACGCCTTTCGCCGCGGCGAACAGGGCCGGCTGCACAACCCCGAGTTCACGATGGCCGAGTGGTATCGCGGCGGCGACGACCTGCACGCCGGGATCCAACTGCTGGGCGAGTTGTGCGACGCTTTGCTCGGCCTCGGGCCGGCCGAACCGATCAGCTACCAAGAGGCTTTCGAGCGGCATGCTGGCGTCGATCCTCATGCGGCGGATATTGAAACTCTCGCCGCCGCGTTGAAGAGCCGCGGGCGAACGGCGCCGGACAGCTTAAGTCTGACCGATCGCGACCCCTGGCTCGATCTCGTCTTGGTCGAACTAGTGGAAGGGGAACTGGGCCAATCGCGGCCACAGATTCTTTACGATTACCCGGCCAGCCAGGCGGCGCTCGCCAGGGTGCGTCCCGGTCCGCCGGCCGTGGCCGAACGCTTCGAGCTCTACGTTCGCGGAATCGAGTTGGCCAACGGCTATCACGAACTGCTCGACCCGGCCGTGCTGCGCGAGCGGAACCGGGCGAACAATCTCGCACGTCTGGCCGACGGCAAGCAAGCTTTGCCCGAGGAGAGTCGCTTGCTCGCCGCGATGGAAGCCGGGCTGCCAGCTTCGAGCGGCGTTGCGCTCGGTTTCGACCGCATCGTGATGCTCGCCGCCGGCGCCAAGAGCCTCGCCGAAGTCTTGCCGTTTCCCTTCGACCGGGCATAAGCTCCTTCCTCCCTCTCCCTCTGGGAGAGGGTCGGGGTGAGGGCGGCGCGTCATAGAGTCGCAGCGAACAGCTTCGCGGCTGCACGCCAAACTGCCGTCTTCGGCACTTACTTGTCGCCGGGATTCAAGAACAAAAACGCCAAGCCCGCCACCAAACCGCCGGCGAGATCGGCGACGATGTGAATCCAGATGGAAGGCAAGTGGAGCAAGCCCATTACGCCGGCGGCGATGGCGACGGCCGGGTTGAAGGGGCCGCCGGATACCGAACCTACGGAAAAAGCGCCGGTCAGGACCGTGAAGCCGATCGCCAATCCATAAAACGAATTGCCCGCCGTGGCCTTGGCCGTGGCCACGTTCAGCACGACGTAGGCCAAGGCGAACGTAAACAGGAATTCGGCAAGCAGCGTTTTGGCGATGTCGGGCGGCGGGCCGGCGGCTTCGGCGACGCCGCCGGTCAGAAACAGGGCGGCGCCCGCCGCCAACAAGCCGCCGACGATCTGCGCGATCCAGTACGGCACGACTTCGCCCATCGGGTGGCGGCCTCGGATCGCCACCGCCAACGTGACGGCCGGGTTGTAGTGGCCGCCCGAAATATGGCCGCCGGCGAAGATCATCACCATCAGCGCCGAGCCGATCGCCAAAGGCGGAATGATGCCCTTGCCCGCGTCGGCCGAAAGGATGACCGTGCATCCGATCGTGAGCACGAGAAAGAACGTTCCGATCGCCTCAGTCGTCAATTTGCGGACCAGCATGAGACCCCTCGCGGTAGTGGCCGAAACATTTCGTCAAGCAAACGCCGGCTTTGGCGGAAGCGTGAGAGAGTGTATTCCTTCGGCGGGGGACAGTCAATTTTTTGTCGCCCGGTAGTAGATCAGTGTAAATCCGATATTTTTTGAGCCGACCTCAGGGAGCTAGAATGGCGGCATGGATGCACCAAAATCAAGACCAGCACACGGTTGCTACGTGTGCCGAAGGGCAGCATCGCACCAGTCACGCGAGCCGCTACGGCTGCTGCGGCAGCAGCACGGCTGCGAGCCCTATCCTGATTCGGATGTCTGGGTTTATGAATGCACTGCATGCCGCGGCCTTTGGCTGCGTGCACCTCGCTGCATTATGGACCTGCGCGAGGAGGATGCTATTCGCCTTTTTCCCGGACTTCTGGACGGTTGATCGCCAGCCCGAGGCCGCACGAAAAAAAGGCGCCGAGGGTGCCTTGGGTAAGCCCGCAATCGAAGCACAAGAGATAGTCTTGCTGAAATACACTCCCGGCTGAAGGCGACCCAAATGCCCGTCCGATCGGGCCGCTCGAAGGCCGAAATCTCGGACCTTGTACACGCTCGAACAAAGTCTTACCCTGTGAGTTTTCACCACCCTGTCTCACCGCGCATCGACCACCCAGCATGGCCCTTCAACCTTCTCAACCTCCGGTGCGGATCGCCATTATCGGCGCCGGGGCCGTCAGCGACTACCATCATGTGCCCGGCATTCGGCTCGACCCGCGGGCCGAGCTGGTCGCCGCGTGCGACGCCGACGCGAAGCTGCTCGAACGCCGTCGCGGCGAGTGGGGCATCGACAAGACGACGACCGACGCCGAGTCGCTGTGCGCCGATCCCGACGTCGATGCGGTGATTATCGCCACGCCCAACTTCACGCACAAAGCCATCGCGTTGGCGGCGGCCCGCGGAGGAAAGCACGTGATGTGCGAAAAGCCGCTGGGCCTGAACGCCGGCGAAGTCCGCGAGATGTACGAGGCGGCCCGCGACCGCGGCGTCGTCCACATGACGGCCTTCACCTACCGCTTCGCCCCGTCGATGAAGTATCTCAAGCATCTCGTGTCGAGCGGCGCGTTGGGCGAGCCGCGGCATTTCCGCTCGCAACGGTTTTTGGATTGGCCCGAGACGAGTTGGGGCTGGCGCCAGTACCAGCACCTGGCCGGCGCCGGCGATTTGTTCGACATGACCATCCACCGGCTCGATTTCGCCGTCGATTTGCTCGGCCCGCTGGCGCGGGTCTGCGGCGCCGTGGCACGGTTCGCCCCGCGAACCACGACCGTCGACGGCAAGCATTGCGAGCCTTCGAACGTCGACGATTGGTCGAGCCTGATCGGCGAATTCGAATGCGGGGCCACTGGCGTCTGGGAAGGCACGACCCTGGCCAAGGGCTATCACCGCGACGGCTTCGGCCACGAGTGGGCGGAGATCAACGGCTCCGAAGGCTCGGCCGTCTATCGGCTGCACGAGCCGAACACGATTCTCGTCGGCAAGACGGGCCGCGACTTGGCTCCCGAAACCGTGCCGGCCGAGTTTCTCAAGCCGCCCGGCAGCCCGCGAGACCCTCGAGAAGGCAAGCCGGCGACTGTCTTTCGCTACGACTTGGTCTGGGAATTCGTCTCGGCGATCGTCGAGGGCCGCCAGGCCGCGCCCAGCTTTTACGAGGGCCTGAACGCCCAGCGCATCGCCGACGCCGTGCTGGAATCGTACCGCGAACGGCGCTGGATCGAGACGCCCCAGGCCGAGCGATAGAGCTTAGCAACAAAAAAGGGCCTACGCCTTGTTCGACGTAAACCCTTATCTGAGAAGATGCCGAAGACAGGACTTGAACCTGCACGCCCGTGAAGGGCACTAGACCCTGAATCTAGCGCGTCTGCCAGTTCCGCCACTTCGGCCCGGAACTTGTACCGTCCTAGTTTGAAGCCTCTTTGGCCGATTGTCAACTCGTCCAGACGAGAGGCCTCCGCTTCCCCCCGCCGCTGGGAAAGATTAACTTTCGTGAAGTGGCCTTTCCCCATGCATGCCAACCCCGACGACCGCAACGCTCATGGACTCCGCCGCCGCCGACTTCTTCAAGAGAATCCTGGAAACGCCCAGCCCGTCGGGTTTCGAACGGCCGGTGCAAGAACTGGTGCGCCAGTATGTGGCCGATGCGGCCGACGAGGTCTCGACCGATCTGCACGGCAACGTGATCGCGGTCAAAAACCCCGGCGGCAAGCTGCGCGTGATGCTGGCCGGCCACTGCGACCAGATCGGCTTGTTAGTGCAGCACATCGACAATGAAGGTTTTTTGTATGCCCAGCCGATCGGCGGATGGGATCCGCAGGTGCTGATCGGCCAGCGAATGACGATCTGGACCGCGTCGGGCGCCGTGCCGGCGGTCATCGCCCGCAAGCCGATCCATCTGCTCACCGACGAAGAGCGGAACAAAGTCCCGAAGCTGAAGGATCTGTGGCTCGACATCGGCGCCAAGGACAAGGCCGACGCCGCGGCCTCGGTCAGCATTGGCGACCCGGTGACGCTGGAGTTGGGCTACCGCCCGATGCGCAACAATCTGGCCTGCTCGCCGGCAATGGACGATAAATCGGGCCTGTGGGTCGTTTTAGAGGCGTTTCGGCGGGCCGTTCGCAAGCCGCTCGATTGCGCGCTGTACGTCGTCTCGACGGTGCAAGAGGAGATCGGTTTGCGCGGGGCGCAGACCAGTTCGTTCGGCATCGACCCGCAGGTGGGCATCGCCGTCGACGTGACGCACGCCACCGACTGCCCGACGATCGACAAAAAACAGGAGGGGGACGTTTCGCTCGGCAAGGGGCCGGTGATTTATCGCGGGCCGAACATGAACCCGGTGGTGGTCGAGCGCTTGATTCAGACCGCGCAGGCGGCGGAACTGCCCTTTCAGCTGGCCGCCAGCGGCCGCGCGACGCCGACCGACGCCAACACGATGCAAATCAACCGGGCCGGCATGGCCGTGGCCCTGGTCAGCGTGCCCAACCGCTACATGCACAGCCCGGTGGAGATGATCTCGCTCGACGACATCGACCGTGCTGCGGATCTGCTGGCGGGATTCGTGCAGAGCCTGAAAGCCGACGACGATTTCCGGCCGTGATAGACGCCGCCGCGTCGCTCATGGCCGCCTCGGCGTTGTTCATGGCCGTCGCAGCCCATCGGCCGGCGCGGCTGGCCGAACGGCTTCGGCCCGGCCTCGCGCCCAGAGACGCAAGTTTTCCAAGCGCTGCGCCCCGCGGATGAAATAAAAATCATCGAGACGGTCGAGTTGCGCTTGGAACCCCTCGCGCTTTTTCTCCTGCCAGTCGCTCGCCGGCCGGACGATCCCCAGTTCGGCCATTTTATCCGCCAGCGCGTCGGCGATCCGCTGATGTCCTTCGATGCTCGGATGAACGTGATCGACCAGTTGGTCGCTGCCCACGATGCCGTAGCGGCTGCGCCGCTCGAAAAGTCCCTGGACGTCGACCAGCGGCGTTTGCGTCTCGCCGGCAAGTTCGATCACGATCTCGTTCATCGGCTGCAAGATGCGCAGCGGGCAGACGTCCAACTCCTTGGCCTTCGAGTAAGCGTCGCGGGCCTGCTCCATCTTGCCGACGGAGCGATAGCACTCGGCCAGCGTGTACCAACCGCCCGCGTGCAGCGGGTCGAGGGCGCAGGCCTGCTCCAGCAGAGCGATGGCGGCGTGCAAGTTGTAGCTTTCGCGGCGAAAATGCCGCCGCGCTCCTTCGAGCAGCGATTCCCATCGCTGGCGATCTTGCGGGCCAAGGTCCGCTCGATGTTCCGATTTAAACGGCGGCGTGTCGCCGATGTTGCTCACCGGATTGACGAGGACCACGGCGACGCCCGCCTGGCGAGCGAGTTCGACCATGCGGCGCAGATTGAAGCGGTATTGTCGAATCACTCCGCTCCGCCACGCTTCGTCGCGGTGATACTCTTCGAGGCCGCCGCGGTAATCCAACAGGGCCTCGACCTCGGTGGGCAGCGGCGGCCGGCCTTCGGGAGGAGCGGCCGAAGAGGCGCCGCGCAATTGCAGCCAGCCATCCCGCATCAAATTGAACGAACGCAGCCGCGAGGCCGCCACGATCGAGGCGTTCAAAAACTCGCCGCGGGCGCGGATATGCTCGAACTTCCGGTCTTCGAGGAATTCATTGTGCCCCGAGCAAATCACGATCAGATCGGGTGCATAGTTCAGCATTTCCTGCAAGATCGGCGTCAGGCGGTAGCTGGCGTAGGAGATGCCCCCGCAGTTGACGACTTTCCAAAGGCGATCCGGCTCGGCGGCCTGCAAGCTGATTTCCAGCCAATTCGTGAAGGAGGTCTCCACGGCATAGGGCCGCCCTTGGACCGTCGAACCGCCCAGGCAGAAGATGCGATATTCGTTCGGCGCCTTTTCGGCGGCGAACGCTTGAGGGCGGAAGTGCGTCTGCCGCGCCTTCGGAATTTCATACTGGGCGCCGTCCTCGCTCAGCACGAAGAGCGGTCGCACGGAGCGAAAGCCGACGAATGGATCGTCGTGCAGCCCGGGCCGGCCCCAACCGCAGAGCACGCACAAGACCTCGAAGGCGCCCAGCAGCGAAAAGCCGAAGCCGACCGCGATCAGTCGAAACAGCCATTGCCGCCTAGCGGTCTTTCGCCTCTTCTTCGCCGCTTCCGGCTCGCTGGACATGCTGCGCGCCCTGCTGGAAACCCTGGCGGCCCTCGGGCTTTGTCACACCCAAGAATCCGGGCCACGTCGATGTGGCCCGGCCGCCCTGCCGGCCGCTGCCTGACAGAATAACACGGGCCCAACGGCGCCGCCACGACGGGCGGGGACAAGAAGTGGCGGCGGCGAGGTCTTGTGCCCGGTTTTGCGGAAACTTTTGGCCCGGCATTGGCGTCTCAACCGCAGGGGCGCGCCCGTTTCGAGTCTTGCCAGGAGCCGTGACATGTTTCAAGCCGTTTCGCGAACCGCTTTTGCCGTCGCGATGCTGGTTGGCTGTTCCTGTTTGGCGTTCGCCGACGAAACGCCTGGAAAACCGCAGCGAATCAAGCCGCCAGAAATCGTCCTCCGCGCGGCGGCGCCGGCAAATCTCGGCGGTTCGAGTCTGCTGTCGCTGAGCCTCGAGATCTCGAACCCCAACGCCGCGTCGTTGGTTTACACAGGCTATACACCCGATTCGTTCGATCCGCCGCTGGCGGGACGACGGATTTCGCCTCTCTGCCAGATCGAATTGAAACAAGCCGGCCAGTGGCG
>DATNEC010000577.1:0-2874 GCA_035606815.1 Pirellulales bacterium | reverse complement strand
GGCGGGCGAGTGCAGCATTTGCCGTGCCAAGATGGCCGAAATCCCTCGGCGCGCCCTTGCCGGCCCCTCTCATCTCCTGCTTGGACACCTCAGCTTTTACACGGGAAGTGGAGGCCCCCGAAAGTCGGCTGGTCGGCAAGCCGCCGTGCTGGTTGCGCCGCGTGCGCAAACGAGGAAGTTTGCGGACCATATATCGACGGAGATTTGAAATTTCATGCCAGGTCAAGCCAAGGTCCGAATCAATGGAATGACGCCGCGGGTTTCCTTTTCGGCAACCACTCGCACGCGAGAACTTTCGCGTCCGAACTCCGGCGACTGAAGGACCAACATCACCAAGGAAAGGACTTTCCTCCACGCGAAGCAGGCCTTGAAGGCGGCCGTCGGATGGCCGCATAGGGACGTCGATGCAGACCGCGACCCCGAGTCCAACCAGCCGTCAAAGCGAATTGGAAAAGCTGCGACAACGACTCTTGCGTTTGATTCTCAAAAACGAAGCCCGTCGTCGGATCACCACGAAGTAATCGTCTGCCAGGTCATTGCCCGGTGAAACGCCTGCTGGCCGTTGGGATGCTGTTGTTTGCGACCGCGCCGGACGCTGCGCGCGGCGAATTGATTTGGCCCTTCAGCAGCCTGTTTCGCGAAACCGCCCCAAGCCTGGCCGGCGGCGATCCGCCGCTCTCGCGAGTCTGGACCAAGCCGCATCCGGCCATCGTCCGCGTGATCGTTCCGGAACGCGGCGGCGCGACATCGTATGGTTCCGGCACGTTGGTCGACGTGCATGACCGCTATGGGCTGGTGATCACCAATTACCACGTCGTCAGCGACGCCAGCGGCCCCGCGACGGTGCTCTTCCCGGATGGTTTTCAGACCGCGGCGCAGGTCGTCAAAGTCGATCGCGACTGGGATCTCGCCGCGCTCGCCATCTGGAAGCCCGACGTCGAGCCGATCGCGGTCGCCTCGCAGCCGGCGCATCCGGGCGAATGGCTTTCGATCGCCGGCTATGGCCAAGGGCCCTATCGCATGGCGGCGGGCCAATGCACGCAATACCTGGCGCCGGCCCTCCGCATGCCGAGAGAAACCGTCGAAGTTTCGGTAGCGGCGCGGCAAGGCGATTCGGGCGGCCCGATCCTCAACGCGCGCGGCGAACTGGCGGGGGTGTTGTGGGGCGCGGGGGGCGGACGCACCGAGGGCAGCTATTGCGGACGTGTCCGGCAGTTTCTGGCGTCGGTCGTTCCCAGCCTGCCCGCACAACCCGACTCCGGCCTCGTGGCCCTGGCCAGCACCTCTCCGGCGGGCGGCGCCTCGGCGCCCCGTTCCCTGCCCGTTGCAGAAACGACCCTTCCGGCTTACGCCTCGAAATTTGCAAACCGCGGCGCCTCAAGCGTAGCCGGCGAGGGCGCGAAGAATAGGCTCCCGCCTCCCGCGGCGAATCAACTGCCGGGGCCGTCCATCTCGGCGGCCGGATCCTCGACGTTCGACAACGCAACTTCGACCGGCGAGGCGGAGGTTTTTTCCTTCGACTGGCAAGACCTGGCGGGCAATACTCGGCTCGAACAAGCGAAGACCCTGTTGGCGGCGGCGGGCATCGCCGCTTTGGCGATCCACTTTCGAAAGCTGCTGCGGTAACGCGATTATTGACAGCCGCCAGTGGCCTATCGAGAATACCTCATTCCCATCAACGACCATCGCAGTCCGGGCGGCGCTTTTCACCTCTTTCTCCACGCAACATAGGATTGTCACTCATGTCGATGGACCCCAACACTCCCTATCAGTCTCCCGGCATGCAGGCAGGCGCTCCGCAAAAAGGGGGCGGGTCGAAAGTAATGCTCGGCGTGGGCATTGGCTGCGGCATCGTGCTGCTGCTGTGCTGCGGCGGCGGGGTGGCAATTTACATGACAGCCCGAAGTGCGATCCAGATGGAAACCGACCCCGCGAAGGCGGCCTCCATTGCTCAGAGCATTACCGACCTGGAAGCTCCCGCCGGCTTCAACCCCCAGATGTCGATGTCGATCAAGGTTCCGTTCGCCGAAAAAAAGGTCATGACGATGTCGGTCTATACCGGACCGAACAATAAAGGCTCGCTCATCGTCGCGGAATTCGGCGAAGAAATGGCCGGCAACAATCCTGAGCAGATGAGGATGCAACTGGAGCAATCCATGCGCCAGCAACAGCAAGGACAAGGCGCTCAGAAGCTGCAGTTGGAGGGCGAGCCGCGCGAAGTCAAGACGACCATCCGCGGCCAGGAAAGCACCTTCACGATTCAAAAGGGCAAAGGGCAAAACGGCGAAGAGTTTTACCAGGTGCAAGGCTCGTTTCAGGGCAAAGGCGGCCCCGCCTTCGTCCTGGGTCAATTCCCCGCCGATCAGATCGACGAAGAACAAACGGAAGCCTTCGTAAAGTCGATCAAGTAGATCCCGCGGCCCGCGGGGCGTCGCGCCGCTCCATGCGAATCTCTTCGAGTCGCTTGGCCAATTGGCCGCTGGTCAACGCCGATTCGAAGTCGTCGACGTCGGCGTACAACTCGTGGCTTAAGAACCTGACCGCCCAGTTGTGTTTCAGCGGGCTGATCGTGACCACGGTCCGCCCGGCGGAATAGGCTTGCCACATTTCAATGGCGGTGCCCATCGAAGCCTCGGGTGCGAAGGCCACCAGCACGTCGACCTGGCCGCACAACTGGTTGTGATGGAAAAACACGCGGCGGCCCCGTTCGTCGTCGTAGTCGAGCGAATCGGAGTGGTCGGCGAGCGGATCGTAGATCTCCGCTTGTGGAAAGTGCGCGGCCAGCAATTGCTTGAGCCGCTCGCGATAAGCTTGGTTGTGCAGCACGGCCGCCAGGTGCGAGCCTTGCATGATTCCGGCCAGAAAAAATCGCAT
>DATNEC010000576.1:0-3206 GCA_035606815.1 Pirellulales bacterium | reverse complement strand
GAATCGGGCCAGCAGCGGCTCGTGCGCGAGTTCCGCCTGCGACACACGCGGGCGGACGACGTGATCGAGAAGCTGCAAACCTTGCTGGGGGTCGATTCCCAGAGCGATCCGGCGCAGGCGATGATGGCCCAAATGATGGCCCAGCAATCGGGCGACCGAGGAGACCGAGGCGGTCGCAGTCGCCGAGATCGAGACCGGGGCGGCTCCGAGGGCGACCGCGGCCCGCAGGCATTCGCCGCCAGCCCGCCGAAAGCCGAATTCTATCTGGCCGTCAACGCGCGCACGAACAGCATTCTCGTCAATGCCCCGCCCGACAAGATGGCGACGATCGAACAGGCCATCGCCGTCATCGACGTCGCGCAGCAGCGCGACGCGTCGCCGCTGGACCATCTGCCCCGCGTGCAGACCTACCGCCTGGGCGGAATCTCGCCCGAGACCTTGGTCAAGGTCTTGACCGAGTTGGGCGGTCTCGACGCCACGGCCCGCTTGGAAGTCGACGCCCAGCACGGCGCTATCATCGCCTACGCGCCCTTGGCCGACCAGATGCTGATCCGAACGCTGGTCGAAATGCTCGACGGCAAGGGCCGCCGCTTCGAAGTGATCCAGCTTCGCACGCTCGGCGCGGAGTTCGTCGCCGGTTCGATCCAGACGCTGCTGGCGGCGCCGGAAAAATCCGACGACTCGCGCCGGCGATCTTACGACGGAGGTTCCGGCCAGCAAGACGAGCCGGACCGTTTTCAGGTGGAGGCCGACACCGAGCACAATCGGCTCTTGCTGCGGGCAACCGAGGCGGAGCTGGCGGAAGTCCGCTCGCTGCTCGTGAAGCTGGGAGAGATTCCGTCCGGCGAGCGCAACGCCAGCACGGTGCGAATGATTCCGGCGCCTTCCGGAGCGGAAACAGACCGGCTGCTGGAGCGTATCGAGCGCCTCTGGCCCGCTCTCGGCCCCAACCCGCTGGAGGTCGAGCCGGCCGAAGACAAGCCGGCCCACGACGGACCGCCGGCTGCGAGTGCGCGACCTGCGCCGGCCGAAGAAAACGTGCCGAATTCGCCGAAACCCGACGAAAAGGGGGAGCAGGGCGAACAGGGCGTCGAGCCCGGTGCGGAAACCTATCTGCCGGCCAATCCGCGCGGGCGCTCGGCCCGGCCGCCGTTTCGTTTCGCCCAAGAAAGCCGGGTCAGCGCCGAGTCCCCGCAAGACTCCGCCGAATCCCCGCAAGACTCGGCGGATGAGGGCCCTCCGGTCGATCCGCAGCCGCCGATGGACTTCCCGGGCCGCGAATTGCCGCGAGCGGCCCACGCCCCCGTCAAGATCACGGTCGGACCGTATGGCTTGGTCATCTCCTCCTCCGATGCCCAGGCGCTCGATCGCTTGGAAGAGTTGATCGGCAACTTCATGCCGGCGCGGCTGACCTACAAAGTTTTCACGATCAAGAACACCTATGCCAAGGATCTGGCATTGTTGCTGGAAGACATCTACAAGAACGAAGACGCCGCCAGTTCATCGAGCATGGACCCGTTCGGCGGTTCGCGGCGCTCTCGGTCGCGCGGTCAATCGTCGGAGCCGCCGCGGAGCACGCTTTCCAGCCGCCGGCCGCTGAAGTTCGTGCCCGACGCGGTGACCAACACGATCCTGGTGCAGGGCGCCGACGCGAACCAACTCGCCGAAATCGAGTCGCTCATCAAGCTCTACGACGGCGATGACGTGCCCGACGCCAACTCGGTGCGCCGCACGGAACTTGTCAGCCTGCGCTATGCCAAGGCGGTCGACGTGGCGGAAGTCGTCAAGGACGTCTACCGCGACTTGCTCAGCCCGAACGACAAGGCTTTGCAGCGAGGCCAGGGACAGCCCCAGCAGCAACGCGAGGGCGGTTCGCATTCGTCGTTCAGCTACTTGACTGACGACGTGGAAAAATCCGCGAACATCCCCAAATTCAAAGGCATGTTATCGGTGGGCATCGACGAACGCGCGAACGGCCTGGCCGTCTCGGCCCCGCAAATCCTGTTGGCCGACGTGCTGGAGATGGTAGACCAACTCGACCAGGCGGCGAAGCCGCTGCGTGCGGTCGTCCGCGTGCAGAAGTTGCGTCAGCCGCTGAGCGCCTCGCAGATCGAACGCGCCTTGGGGCCCAAAAAGGGCGAGTCGCCGGCCACGCCCTCGGCTGAGGCGGCCGCGAAGCCGCCAGAGACGTCGCCATCCTCCGGACGTCGCCGCGAGGCCGAGGCGTCGGCGAATTAGCCTGCCGCGCCGGACCGGGCCGATGCGTCCGTCAACTCTCGCAATCGCTGAAAGCCGCTCGCCGAGAGCTGCTCGGCCGAACAGCGCCAGCGCCAATTGCCGGCCGGGTTGCCGGGAACGTTCATCCGCGCCGAGCCGTCGAGATTCAACACGTCTTGCAAAGGGACGATCGCCAAAGCCGCCGCCGACGACCAGGCCAGCCGAATCAGCTCCCAGGCCGCCCGATCGCTTTCGCCGGCCGGTTGCTGGAGATAGCTCCACACGTACTGCCGCTCGTCGGCCGGCAGGGCCTCGTACCATCCGCGAGTCGTGTTGTTGTCGTGCGTGCCCGTGTAGGCCACGATGTTCGAGACGTAGTTTTCGGGAAGCATCAGGTTTTTCGGGTCGCCATCGAACGCGAATTGCAGCACCCGCATTCCCGGCAGCCCGAACTGGTCGCGAAGCCGCCGGACGTCGTCGGTGATCAATCCCAAATCCTCGGCGATCAACGGTAGCCGGCCCAGGGACTCTTCCAACGCGCGAAACAAGCTCGCTCCAGGTCCGGGCAGCCACTGGCCGGTCTCGGCGGTCATGGCGCCCGCGGGCACGTGCCAAGCCGCCGCGAAGGCGCGGAAATGATCGAGGCGAACCAGATCGACGTGCGCCAGCAGCGACCTCAGGCGGTCGATCCACCAGCGATACGACGTGGCGCCCTGCGATTGCCAGTCGTGCATCGGCGTGCCCCAAAGCTGGCCGAGAGGGCTGAAATAGTCGGGCGGAACGCCGGCGAGAAAGGTCGGCCGGCCGTGTGCATCGAGCAGGAACAACTCCTGATTGGCCCACAAGTCGGCTGAATCGAGCGCGACGAAGAAGGGCAGATCGCCAATCAGCCGCACTCCCCGCTCGCGCGCGTGTTCGCGCAGACGAGCCATTTGTCGAAACATCAGGAACTGCGCGAAGCGGCGCTCATCGACCGCTTCCGCCAAATC
>DATNEC010000544.1:0-4204 GCA_035606815.1 Pirellulales bacterium | reverse complement strand
ACGCCTGGCGAAATATCGCCCTGGCCAGCAACGATCGCAACCGGGCGGCCAGCCTCGTCTTGGCCGGCTATCAGGTGGCGCTCGACCGCGTCCAGCGCGGCGGCAACTTCTTGGAGTGGAAGCCGCGTCCCTACGTCGAGGAGCTGGCCGCCTTGCCGGTCCGCAGCGGCGACGAACTGTTGAAGGATCTCGACGGAGCGATCCGCGAGAAGAACCAGAACCTGGCCTGTGCGCTGGTGCATCGCTACGGCGAATCGTGCTACGATTCGCGGCCCGTGTTCGACGCGCTGCTGAAATACGCCATCAGCGAGGACGGCGCGTTGCACGCCGAGAAGTATTATCGCACGGTGAGCGACGAGTTCGCGGCCTCGCGTCCGGCCTTCCGCTGGCGGCAGTTGACGGCCTTGGCCCGCGTCACGGCCAGCGAATGCGGCCAACCGGCGCCCGGCTATCAGCAGGCCTGCGAATTGCTCAAAGTCTGATTTCGTCGAAGCTCGAAGAGAAACGCGTCATGCATGCTCGCTTGAATGCTTGCGCGGCGGCGGCTGCGGTCTGTCTCGCAGTCGTCGCCGTCCGCTCCGTTCGGTCCGAAGAGCCGCAGGATTCGGCACGCGAAGCAGCCCCCTCCGCGCCTCTTCGGCAGGCGGCGGAGCGGGGTTTGGCGTTTTTGCTGAAGGACGCGACCGAGTGGCGGAATGCCCGCAAGTGCGCGACGTGCCACCACGGCACGATGACCGTTTGGGCGCTGAGCGAGGCGAAGCTCCAAGGCTATGCGGTCGATCCGGCCAGCACGGCGGACGTCGTGACGTGGGCCAAAGAGCGGTTGGAGAAGATCGACCTGCCGCGGGATACGCGGCCCGGTTGGAGCATGGTCAGCACTCCGGCCCTCTACCTGGCAGTGATGGCCGAAGCCGTGCCGGGCCAGGATGCCATCTCGGCCGACGATCTGCGGCGGATTGCCGGTCATCTGGTGCGACATCAGGAAACCGATGGCTCGTGGGCCTGGTCTTCGGCGCCCGCCAAGAACCGGGCGCCCCCGGTCTTCGAGTCGGACGAGGTGGCGACGTTGCTGGCCTATGTGGCCCTGGGGCCGCAGGTTCTGGCCGATCCAAACGAGCCCTCCCCCGTGCGCGAGAGCCGCGACAAAGGGGCCGCCTGGTTGGCGAAGGCCGAGCCGACCGAGACCACGCAAGCCGCCGCGTTTCGGCTGCTCGTCAAGAGCCGAGCGCGGCCTGCAGCGAAGGATCTGCCGGCGGAAATCGACCAGTTCTTGCTGCGGCAGAACGCGGATGGCGGTTGGGGCCAACTCAAAGACTTGCCCAGCGACGCCTATGCCACGGGGCAGGCGCTCTACGTGCTCAGTCTTGCCGGCGTGCCCAACGACCGCGAGGAAATCCGTCGAGGCGCGGCATTTTTGGTCGCCAGCCAAAAGGAAGACGGGGCGTGGCCGATGGTCGCGCGCGCGCATCCCGGCGAGATGCCGGCCTCCAACCCGACGCCCATCACTTACTTCGGCAGCGCCTGGGCGACGCTGGGCCTGATGCGCTCGGCCGCACAATGACCTTGCCTTGCCCGATCAGGCGGTTTTCTTGCGCTGCCTGATCCAGTTGATCAGGCCCCCGGCGAAGAGGATTTCCAGTTGCCGGTTCGACAGATCGTGCCGCGTCTCGAATGAATCGCCTTGCGAGACGTTCTGGACGACGACCGTGTTTCCGGCGCGCAATTGGTCCGCCGGCCGGTCGATTCACAACGTCGTCTCGGGCGCCAGGCGGTCGTATTGCGATTCGTCGGCAAACGTGAGCGGCAGCACGCCGAAGTTGATCAGGTTCTGCCAGTGGATGCGGGCGAAGCTTTTGACGATCACCAACCGCAGTCCCAAGAACCGCGGCGCCAAGGCGGCGTGTTCCCGGCTCGAACCTTGGCCGTAATTGTGCCCGCCGACGATCGCATGATCGCCGCGCTCTCGGGCGCGCTCGGCGTAGCCGGCGTCGACGGAATGAAAGACGAACTCGCTGATCTTGGGAATATTGCTGCGAAACGGCAGCACTTTGGCCCCGGCCGGCATGATCTCGTCGGTGGAAACATTGTCGCCGCCCTTGAGCAACACCGGCGTTTCCAGCGCGTCGGGCAGCGCTTCCAGCTCCGGCAAGCCGATGATGTTCTCGCCCTTTTCCAACTCGACGCGGCCGGCCGCCTCCTCCCCGAGCGGCGCCAGCAAGAGTTCGAGATTGAGCAACGTCTGCTGCGGCGCCGCGACGTGCGGATACGGCATGTCGAGCGAACGTGGATCGGTGATCTCGCCGCGCAAGGCCGAGGCGGTCGCCGTTTCAGGACTGACCAGGCAGACTTGATCGTCGGCCGTGCCCGAGCGCCCTGAAAAATTTCGCGGCACGGTCCGCAGGCTCAGTTTGCCGCTGGCCGGCGCTTGCCCCATACCGATGCACCCGCCGCAACCCGCCTGGTGCAGCCGCGCCGGCATGCAGCAGCGACAACAAATGCCCGTCGCGCGTCAGGTTCTCCAGAATCTGCCGCGAGGTCGGGTTCACGTCGAACGAGACCTGCTCGTGGATTCGCCGCCCTTCGACCATCTGGGCCGCGATCGCAAAATCGCGGTAGCCGGGGTTGGCCGAAGAACCGAGATATGCCTGATAGATCGGCCGTCCGGCGACTTCGCGCACCGGCACGACTTTATCCGGGCTGGAGGGCATGGCGATTAGCGGCTCGAGCGTCGCGAGATCGATCTCTTCCTCGACATCGTAGCTCGCGTCGCCATCGGGCAGCAGTTCGATCCAGTCGTCCTCGCGGCCTTGCGACCGCAGAAAGCGGCGCACCTCGCCATCCGAGGGGAACACCGTGCTGGTGGCGCCCAATTCGGTGCCCATGTTGGCGATCACATGCCGGTCCATGGCCGAAAGCGACTCCAGCCCCGGGCCGAAGTATTCGATCACGCGGCCGACGCCCCCTTTGACCGTGTGGCGGCGCAGCATCTCCAGCACCACGTCCTTGGCGCTGACCCAGTCGGGCAGCCGGCCCATGAGCCGCACGCCCCAAATGCGCGGCATTTTGACGTAGAACGGAAGACCCGCCATCGCCGCGGCCACCTCCAGCCCGCCGGCGCCGATCGCCAACATGCCGATCGATCCGGCGGCGGGCGTGTGGCTGTCGGAGCCGAGCAGCGTTTTGCCGGGCTTGCCGAACCGCTCTTGATGCAGCGGATGGCTGACGCCGTTGCCGGGCCGGCTGAACCACAGCCCGAACCGGCGGCTGGCGCTGTACAGAAACAGGTGGTCCTCGGGATTCTTGTTGTCTTCTTGCAGTAGGTTATGGTCGACGTATTGCACCGAGAGTTCGGTTTGCACGCGGTCGACGCCCATCGCCTCCAGTTCGAGCATCACCAACGTGCCGGTGGCGTCTTGGGTCAGCGTTTGGTCGATCCGCAGGCCGATCTCTTCGCCCGGCGTCATGCGTCCTTCGAGCAAATGCGACGCGATCAATTTTTGCGCGACGTTCGAACCCATGATTCGTCCCTCCCGCGATGACCAGGGCTGACGGCCCATGCCGCCCGGTATGCGCATTATACCGTGCCGCGCACGGCGGCCTTGAGGCGGGAGGCGTGCGAGGCGGTCCGGCGCCTCTTACGGCGCCGGCATTTCCAAGGCGCTCTGCAGTTGCAGGCCGTGGCTGCTGACCGCGGCTTGGGAGACGCTGACGCCCAGCACGCCCTCGAGCTCGTCGTCGCCGGGCAGCAGGGCCTTGACCTTGCCGACCAGGGCCTGGACCGCAGCCAAGTCTTCGCCCCCGCCCGCAGCGCCGGGAAGCCGGGCCAAGGCGGCGCGCTGCGCCAAGGGCAGCTCGATCAACTGCTCGATGGTGCGCTTGGTCGATCGGACGTTGGCCCCGGCGTCGCCGAGTGAATAGAACAGGCCCGGCGGAGACGCGACGAGCGCGGCGGCCCGTTCGACCAGTCCGCTGGTTCGCAGCGCCGCCTCGCCGGTCGGCGGATTGCGCAACACCGAGAGCAGCGATTCCGTCACTTCGGAACCGATGCCGAGCACCAGATAGCCGCGACCCAGGAACAAGCCGGCTTCCGTCGAATCGCCCTGGCGCAGACGCAGGCCGCTAAAGCCTTGCTCTTCGACGCTCTGCGCCCCAACGGCCGGGGCGAACTGGCCAAGGGCCTGCATCACGCGCTTCAAAACCGCCT
>DATNEC010000512.1:0-2541 GCA_035606815.1 Pirellulales bacterium | reverse complement strand
CGGAATTCCAAGCGGCGACCGCGGAGCGAGGACAAATAGACGGCAAGCAATTCATTCGCTCGCGTTTCTCCGGCGTCTTGCATGGCGCGTCGGTGAATGGGTTTGTATTGATCGCTCTTGAAGGAAATCGGATGCTACAATTCGAAGGCACTAGCTTTGCATTGCCCGGCGAGCCTGACTTCGGCTTGCTGGAAGCCGCGTTCTTAACGTTTCGCGAGCAGTAAGCCAGCCGGCAATCTTGACCAAGCCCTTGAAAACTAAGCGCTGCGCAACGGGCCAATCCGATCGTAAGCGAGGAAATTCTTCCGCTCTCCCTCGCTTACGCTCTTACGCTTCGGTTAGTGTGGCCTGGCGAAAAATGCGAACGGAACATCAGCAACTCTTCAGCGGCTTGCGCTCGACTGCTTGCGGCGCCAGTTCGAGCATCGGCCGCCGCTCGGGCGGCGCTTCGCCGCTCGACGAGGGTTCGAGCGTCACCGCCACGCTTTTGAAGGCCGGCGTTTTAGAAAGCGGATCGAGCTTGCGTGGAACTAGCACGTTGGCCTCGGGATAGTACATCAAGGCGTTGCCGGCCTTGATCTCGGCGAACGGCCGCACCAGGATGCCCGAAAGGCTGCCGACCTCGCTGCGCACGGTCACGCGCGTCTCGGCCTTCAGCCCCAGCCGTGCGATGTCGGCGGGGTTGAGGAGGATCACGTCGCGGCGGTCTTGCGCCCGGTAGAGATCGTATTCCTCGTACACGACCGTGTTGAATTGCCCTTCGCTGCGGACCGTCATCAGCCGCAGTTCGCCGTCGCCGCCATTCAACTCCGGCAAGTCGTTGATGTGCAGCCTGGCCCGGCCGTTGGGCGTCGGAAAGCGAGGCTCGCGGAACACGCGCCCGCCAATGCGGAACTCGCACTTCGTGGCGTCGATCTCGGCGATCTCTTCGAAGCCGGGCACGATTTCGGCGATCGCTTCGCGAATGCGGCCGGCGCTTTGCATCGTCGGCCAGGCGATGGGCGTCGAATCGCCGAGTACGCGGCCGGCGAGATCCGCGACGATTTCGACCTCGCTGCGCGGTCCGGCGTGCCTGGCCGGGCCGCCGTCGCTGAGCCGCACGTAGTTGAACATCGACTCTTGCGTGGTCGGCTGCGGCTCTTCGTCGCGCGCGAGCACCGGCAAAATAATCGTTTCCGCCGCCAAGCCGTGCGCGTGGCCCGTATTGAGCGTCGTATTCAGATAGACAACTTGCTCCAGCTTGCCCAGCGCCTTGGCGGCATAGCCGGCATCGGGATTCGAGCCGTAGAGATTGCCGCCGAGACAAACGCCGAGCTTGAGCTGGCCCGCCTCGGCCGCCTCCATGCAGGCCATCGTGTCGAGCCCCGGCTGCGTCGGCAGCTTGACATGGAAATAGCTTTGCAGCCGCTCGAAAATCGCCTCCTTGAGCTTCGGCGAGACGCCGACCGAGCCGATGCCCTGCACGTTCGAGTGACCGCGGATCGGCAGCAGTCCGCAGTGCGGGCGCCCGACCATGCCGTGCATCAGGGCCAAATTGGCGATCGCCTGGACGTTGTTCACGCCGTGAACGTGATGCGTGATGCCCATCGTCCAACTGAACACGACGTGCCGGGCCTTGGCGTAGCGCTCGGCCACCTTGTCGATCTCGTCGCGGGCGACGCCCGATTTGCGGCAGATTTCGTCCCAGTCGAGGCTCCGCAAATGCAGCGCGAAATTCGGCCAGCCCTCGCAATGGTTTTGCAGGAACTCGACGTCGGCGGCCTGCATTTCGTCGATTCGCTTCGCGATGCCGGAGAGCAAGGCCAGGTCGCCGCCGATGTGCGGCTGCACGTAGAGGCTGGCGATTTGGCTGCCGAAGAATAGGCTGCGCAGGTCGCTAGGCACGCGAAAGTTGACCATGCCCGTCTCGACGACCGGGTTGATGACGATCACCTCGCCGCCGCGGCGGCGGACCTGCATCAGCGTGCGCATCAATCGCGGGTGGTTGCTGGCCGGATTGCCGCCGATGACGAACACCAGATCGGCGCCGTCCAGGTCGGCCAGGTCGATCGTGGCGGTGCCGCTGCCGACGGCGCTTGTCAGGCCGACCCCGCTGGCCTGGTGGCAGTAGTAGCTGCAATTGTTGACATTGTTCGTGCCGTAGAGCCGGGCGAACAATTGCAGCAGGAACGCGGCCTCGTTCGAACTGCGGCCGCTGAAGTACCAAAAGCTTTCGTCGGGCTGAATCCGCTTCAGCTTGCCGGCGAGCCGCCCGAGGGCCGCCTCCCAAGAGATCGGCCGATAATAGTCCTGGCCGCGCTCGTGCATGAGCGGCGTCGTGATCCGCCCGCACGATTCCAGTTCGCGCGGCGAGAAGGCCTGCAACTGGGCGATCGAGTAGGTGCTCCAGAAATCGTCGCGGATGCCGCCTTGCATGTCGGCGGCCATGGCTTGCAGCGATTTCTTGCAGACCTCGGGGAAGTGGCCTTGCTCGTTGACCATGCCGCCGGCCTGCCCGCCCATGCCCAGGGCGCAGGTCTTGCAGGCGTTTTTGGTGCGCAT
>DATNEC010000510.1:0-4577 GCA_035606815.1 Pirellulales bacterium | reverse complement strand
AACCCGCGGCAGCGGCAACATCGGCGGCCATGATGAACGCGAACAAACGCTCAACGCGCTGTTGGTCGAGATGGATGGCTTCAACTCGAACAGCGGCGTGATCGTAATGGCCGCCACCAACCGCCCCGAGACGCTCGATCCGGCCTTGCTGCGGCCCGGACGCTTCGACTGCCACGTGCTGGTCGATCGTCCCGACGTCAAAGGCCGCGAGAAGATCCTCGAAGTCCACGTGCAGAACGTCAAGCTCGACAGCACGGTGCAGCTCAAGGACATCGCGGGCATTACCTCGGGCTTCGTCGGCGCCGATCTGGCCAACCTGGTCAACGAGTCGGCCTTGCTGGCCGCGCGCAAAGGCAAGCCGGCCGTGGGCATGGAAGAGTTCAACGAGGGCGTCGAGCGCGTCACGGCGGGGTTGGAGAAAAAGCAGCGCATCATTCACGAGGACGAAAAGCAGCGCGTGGCCTATCATGAAAGCGGCCATGCCCTGGTGGCCTACAGCCTGCCGAACACCGACCCGGTGCATAAGGTCTCGATCATTCCTCGCGGCCTGGCGGCTTTGGGATACATGATGCAGCGGCCCGAAGGCGACCGTTATTTGATGACCCAGGCCGAGTTGGAGAGCCGCGTGCAAGTGCTGCTGGCCGGCACGCTTTCGGAGGAGATGATTTTTCAGGACGTTTCGACCGGCGCCCAGAACGACTTGGAGCGCGCCACCGAGATCGCCCGCAGCATGGTGATGGACTATGGCATGAGCCGCCTGGGCCGGGTGAATTACCGCGAGAGCAACCGCTCGGCGTTTCTGGCGGGCGCCGGCGAAGCGCCGCGCGACCGCACCCACAGCGAGCAGACGGCACGCGAAATCGACGAAGAGGTGCAGCGGATCATCAACGAGGGCATCGAGCGGGTGCGTCAGATTCTTGAGGCGCGGCGCCCGGCCTTGATCGGCCTGGCGAAGCGGCTGATCGAGCGCGAAGTGATCGACGCCGACGAACTGCGGCAAATCATCGAGGACAATTCGCCCAGCCCTCAGATCGTGCCGGGCACCGGCATGGAGCGCAAACGCAGCGTCGAAACGAAGGAGCCCGACCTCGAAGGCCGCGACGAGCTTCGCCGAGCGACGGATGACGCCTAAGCAGGTGCTAGCGGCCCGGCGATTCGACTGTTCTTGCCGCTGACTGAGGGGCCTCTTATACTGATAAGAACCCTCGTCACCGCCGAGGAATTCGACTATTTCCGTCGAAAGGTCCGAAGAATTCCGCCCGGAGGCTTCCATGCCGTCTCGCGCCTTGTTCATGGCGTCGCTGTTCATGCTCGCGAACTGGTTTGCCGCGCCGGCGACGATCGCCGAAGAGCCGCACAAGCCCGCAGCCCAACCCGCCGATAAAGTTCCGGCGGAAAAGGCGCCGGCGGATAAGCCCGCGGCGGAAAAGCCCGCGGCCGAGAAAGCCGCCGAAGATAAGGCGGCGATCGATAAAGACGCCGAGTATTACGAGATGTTCAAGGTGCTCGTCGACACCATGGACCAGGTCGAGCGGAATTACGTCAAAGACATCGACCGTCGCGAGTTGATGGAGGCCGCCATTCGCGGGGTGCTGGAAAAGCTCGATCCTTATTCGAACTACATCGGCCCCAATGAAATGAAGGATTTCAAAACGGCGGTCGAGAACGAATACGGCGGCATCGGCATCCAGATCGACGTGCGTCGCGGGCGGCTGATGATCGTCAGCCCGCTCGCCGGCAGCCCGGCGGCCCGCGCGGGCTTGCAATCGGGCGACCTGATCGTGGAGATCGACGGCAAGCCCAGCACCGAAATCACCATGGACGAGGCGATTCGCCGGTTGAAGGGCGAGGCGGGCACGAGCGTCGGCGTGACCTTGATGCACCCGCCCAGCGCCGCGCGGCGCACCGTGACCATCAAGCGGGAAGTCATCCAGGTGGAAACGGTGCTCGGCGACCGCCGCGACTCGCGCGGCCATTGGGACTACATGCTCGACCACGACAAGCGGCTCGGCTACATCCGCATCGATGCGTTCAGCCGCGACACGTTTCGCGATCTGCGCGCCGCCATGAAGGAGTTGGACAAGCAGAAATTGCGCGGTCTGATCGTCGATCTGCGATTCAATCCGGGCGGCTTGCTGGCCTCGGCCATCGAAGTCGCCGATTTGTTCTTGAGCGAAGGGGAGATCGTGAGCACCTCGGGCCGCAACAGCAAGAAGCGCTCGTGGAGCGCCCGTAAGCCCGACACCTTCGAGGGCTTTCCGATGGCCGTGCTGGTCAACCGCTACAGCGCCAGCGCCAGCGAGATCGTCTCGGCCTCGTTGCAAGACCACAAGCGGGCGATCGTGATTGGAGAGCGGACCTGGGGCAAGGGGAGCGTGCAAAACGTGATCGACCTGGAAGAAGGCAAAAGCGCCTTGAAGCTGACGACGGCCAGCTACAAGCGCCCGAGCGGTCACAATATTCATCGCTTTCCCGACTCGAAAGAGACCGACGAGTGGGGCGTCATGCCCGATCCCGGCTACGAGATCAAGCTGAACGACGAGGAACTGAACCGGCTCGTGGCGCTGCGTTTCGAACGCAAGATCCTGCTGCCTAACGTTTCGACCCCCCAGGACGAATCCCCGGCCGCCGACAAACCCGCCGACGAACCCAAGAAGGCGAGCGGTCCTTCGGACGATACGAAATCCGACGAGTCCAAGTCCGATGCGGTCAAGCCGGACCCAGCCAAGCCGGACTCGAACAAGCCCGATGCCGAGAAAACCAAGCCGTCTCAGGACGAAACGCCAAAAGCCGACGCCAAGCCCGCCGACGCGGCGGGTGCTTCGAGCGACGCCCAGCCCCAAACGGCCGATCGCCAGTTGCAGAAGGCGATCGACTACCTAACGGGCGAGTTGGCCAAGGCCGGCGAGAGATCGTCCGCGAACTTGGCGAAGTGAGCCAATCATGTCCATTTCGATTCCACCGTTGCCCGGTACGGCCTTTGACCCGCTCTATCCCGACAGCGATGGCGAGCCGATGGGCGAAACCGAATGTCACGTGATCGCGATCTTCGACCTGTACCACGCTCTGCGGCGCCATTTCCGAAGTCGGCAAGATGTCCACGTGGCGGCCGACATGTTCTTGTACTACGAACAAGGCAACCCGCTCGCGTGCAAGGCGCCCGACGTCATGGTGAGCAAGGGCGTGCGAGGAAAGCATCAGCGACGATCGTTTCGCGTGTGGGAGGAACACGCCGTGCCCGCCGTCGTGTTCGAAGTGACGTCGCTCAAGTCGCGGCGAGAGGACGAGATCCATAAGCCGCTGGCCTACGCCAAGGCGGGCATCGCCGAGTATTTCGTCTTCGATCCGCTCGACGAATACGCCAGTCCCCGCCTGCAGGGCTTCCGGCTCGGACCGCAAGGATACGAGGCCCTGTCGCGCGACGGCGACGGACGCCTGACGAGCCAAGAACTGGGGCTGTCCTTCCAGGCCGAAGAGGGGCTGTTGCGGGCGTTCGACGTTCGAACCGGCGCCATTCTCCCAAGCCTGGACGAGTTGGACGAACAGGCGATTTCGGAGCGCGTTCGCGCCGATTCCGAACGGCTTCGCGCCGATGCCGAGCGCCGCCGCGCCGACGCGGAAGGCCGCCGCGCCGCGGCCTTGGAAGAAGAGCTCAAACGGCTCCGGGGCCAACTTCCCTAGCATGAAGCTGCTGACGCTGGAAACGACCTGCGACGAAACGGCCGCCGCGGTCGTGACCGACAAGTTGGAAGTGTTGGGCGCCGCGGTGGCTTCGCAAGACGCCTTGCATGAACGCTTCCGCGGCGTGGTTCCGGAGATCGCCTCGCGGGCGCACGTCGAGCGGATCGTGCCGGTCATCGACGAGGCCCTTCGCCGGGCCGGCATTCGGCTGGCCGACCTGGACGCGATCGCCGTCGCCAACACGCCGGGATTGGCAGGCTCGCTGTTGGTCGGGCTTTCGGCCGCCAAGGCCTTGGCGGTCGCGCTCGATCTGCCGCTGATCGCGGTGAATCATGTACACGCCCATATCTACGCCTGCCGGCTGGCCTATGGGGAGCAGGTGTTTCCGTGCATCGGCTTGATCGTGAGCGGGGGCCACACCAGTCTCTATCGTTGCGGCGGCCCGTTGGATTTCGAGTTTCTCGGGGGCACGATCGACGACGCCGCCGGCGAGGCGTTCGATAAGGTGGCCAGCCTGCTCGCCTTGCCTTATCCCGGCGGCCCTGCGATTCAAAAGGCGGCGGAGCAAGGCGATCCCCGGGCGTTTCCGTTCCCGCGCTCGTTCATCCACGAAGAACAGCGGCTCGAATTCAGCTTCAGCGGCCTGAAGACGGCCGTGCGGTATGCGGCCTTCGGCAGTGGCGCCGCCGAGTGTGATGCGGTTGCGCTCGACACGCGGAAAATCGCCGACTTGGCGGCCAGCTTTCAAGAAGCCGTCGTCGATGTGCTCTCGGCCAAGGCGCGCCACGCGCTGCGGAGCGCCGGTTGCCGAACGCTGTGCGTCGGCGGCGGAGTCGCGGCCAATGGGAGGCTACGCGAGCGGCTGGACGCCATCGCCGCCGCCGACGGCTTCAGCG